>CAZICR010000286.1:0-1244 GCA_964537795.1 uncultured Cellvibrionaceae bacterium
CTTTGGTTCCCGGATTCCACCAAGCAGTTTTCTCATCCAAAAACAGTGATCGCGCAATAGTGAATATTGGCGGCATGGCCAACATCACCTGGTTGCCGCAATCCCAATTGGAATCAGGCATTATTGGTTTTGATACCGGCCCCGGAAATGTTTTATTGGATGGATGGATTCATCAACATTTGCAACAGAGATTTGATCACAATGGTGATTGGGCAGCGCAAGGAAAATTAAATAAATCACTATTGGATTTGTTGTTGACTGAAGATTTTTTCCAACAGCCACCACCCAAAAGCACTGGGCGTGAAATGTTTAATATGAGTTGGTTAAAAACACAATTGGACAGATTGAATCAAGCGATTCCAGCGGTTGATATTCAACGAACTTTGCTCGAACTCACCGCCGCAACTATTGCCGACTCCATTCAAAAATTAAGTACGGGGCACACAGAAATTTATGTCTGCGGCGGCGGTGCTTTTAATCAATTTCTGATGCAACGTCTTGGTGAATTACTGGCACCCTGCACCGTTCAATCGACTGAAATCCTCGGTATTTCACCTCAATGGGTAGAAGCTATGGCATTTGCCTGGCTGGCGCATCAACGAATGGAAAACAAGACTGGAAATATTTGTGCTGTTACAGGTTCAAAATCCGCGAGCGTATTAGGAGCAATCTACTTCGGCAGTTAGATTGAGAAGGAAGACCCGCAACCACAAGTACTGGACGCGTTCGGGTTTTGGATAACGAACTTCGAACCTTGCAGACTTTCTTCATAGTCCACTTGAGCACCCACAAGATAAGGGTAACTCATCGCATCAACCACTACTTTGACACCGCCCTTCTCGACAATTGAGTCGTCCTCTGCCAGAGCCTCGTCAAATGTAAAACCATACTGAAACCCTGAACATCCACCGCCAGTGACATAAACGCGAAGCTTTAAATCCGGGTTGTCTTCTTCCTCGATCAAACTGCGAACCTTGGCCACTGCAGAATCTGTAACCTGCAAAACCTGAGGAATGTAAACTTCTGCGCCCACCATGAAAACTCCAGCAATGTTAATCGGGTCAGGGGATTATCCTCAAACCCGAGTAAAACAGTCAACTATTAAATCAACCAGGCACAGGCTCAGCGAGTTTCTTCTTACTATTAACTTCAATCTGTTTGGGATCTGATTGAGTGCTCACCATGCTGCCATTCACCTGGGCACCTTTTACCATTTGGATCGAATGATAATGAACCGATCCTTT
>CAZICR010000286.1:1254-4678 GCA_964537795.1 uncultured Cellvibrionaceae bacterium
CTGCCATTTCCAACTGCTTGCTGGAATAGACATTCCCGGTCACTGTGCCATTGACTATCACCACAGGAACACGAATATCCCCTTCCACTATGCCTGTGTCAGCAATCACCAGACGGGCATCTTTTTCACCATCAGAAAAAAGATTACCGATCACTTTACCTTCCAACTGCAATTCGCCGGAAAAGGATACGTCACCCTTGATATGAGTCGTACGTGAAATCAGCGTGTGTGTGTTTGAAAATGCCATTTTTTTGCCTATGTCTAAGTATTGGAAGTTAATGTAGGGGGAGCCTTGGGCCATTCCACTTGGCCATCGACACGTGTGGCATCGCGTTTGGGCGATGTCACTTGCAGTTCGATATGGTTTGGAACAAATCCTTGAGGGAGTACAACATCCGCCTCAATATTTTGGAAAATTTTAAAACTCAATGGAATAATTTCTGTGAGCACAGACTCATTTTCCTTGATTGCCGCCAGTTGATGTAACGAATATTTTTTCTCTTTACCCGCTTCACGTCCAACAATTAACCAACGCAACTCACCCTCGAAATCATCCTCTCCTTCTGACAATTTTTGTATCGCTAATTTTAAATGAAATAAATTTTCCTGCTCACTGGGAGCAACGGAAAATGCGCCAAAATTAATACCTTTGGGGTTGCGATAATCACGCGCCAACATCATTCGATAAACAGCAATACTGCGCTCAAGCTCACCAATTTTTTCTTGCTGCTGCAACACTTGTTGACGCACAGACTCCGTCGCTTGATGATCAACATCAGAGGTCACCTGATAATGCGTCAATTGTTCCTGAAATGCTTGATTGGCTGTCTTTAATCCTTCCATCTCTGCACGCAACTCGCTCGCTTGCTCAGGCGACAATAATGTTTTTCGTTCGTCGAAAATAGTATATTGACGTACCGCCAGCAAAAGCCCGACGATCACCAACAGAATCATCATTCTGCTTATCATGGTTTTAATCGGGCGATGGGGAACAACCTTCATGCGATACACAGTGGTAGGTTTGACATTTTTCATTGTTATAGCCCTGTCTTGTTATGCTTTCTCAATTTCATAAAAAAATAATTGGCCAATCTTGACATAAAAAATTACGGCAAAAGTGCAACAATGTTTAGCCCGGCTTTTTCATCAAAACCAAACATAATATTCATATTTTGTACTGCCTGACCTGATGCACCTTTGGTGAGATTATCGATTACCGACAACACCACGACTGTATCGCGCGATTGTGGACGCAATACTGAAATACGACAAACATTTGAACCTTTTACACTGCGCGTTTGCGGTAATTCACCGGCTGGCAACACATCGACAAAAGGTTCATTGGCATAACGCTTTTCATAGAGAGATTGCAAATCAGGAACTGAATTCGCATCCAACAAATTGGCGTAAAGCGTGGCGTGAATTCCACGAATAATCGGCAGCAAATGCGGTACAAACGTTAAATTTGCAGGCGCCACACCTTTGGGTTGCACATCGCGCAAGCCTTGTTCAATTTCCGGTAAATGCCTGTGCCCGGAAACACCGTAAGCTTTAAAACTATCGCTGATTTCCATCAACAAATTATCAATTTTTGCCTGACGCCCTGCACCGCTGGCTCCACTTGCCGCATTGGCAATCAAACGCGCAGGATCCACCAGATTATTTTCCAACAAAGGAATAAAACCTAATTGTGTAGCCGTTGGATAACAACCTGGACATGCAATCAATTTTGCATTTTTAATCGCAGCACGGTTCACTTCCGGCAAACCATAAACAGCCTGTGCAACCAGATCCGGTGCTGCATGCGGTTGGTGATACCACTTCTCCCACAAGGGCACATCGCGAATTCTGAAATCAGCAGAAAGATCAATAATCCGAGTGTTGGTTTTCATCAAGGCAGGCATCATGCTTTGTGCTACACCGTGAGGGGTGGCAAAAAAAACCACATCCAATTTGGATAATTGATCAACGTCCGGCTCAACAAATGCCAGATCTATATGACCGCGCAGGTTAGGATAAATATCAGCGACTTTAATTCCCGCTTCTGCACGTGAAGTAATCACACTCACTTCAACATGGGGATGATTGGCTAACAAACGTAATAATTCCACGCCTGTGTAACCTGTCGCACCAACGATACCTGCTTTGATCACACCAAACCTCCATCAATCTTCAAGTGTTTGCGTCAAGGGTAGACTCTGGGTATGGTAAGCACCTGAGCCACGAAAGAGGGCTATGATAAAAGCCTTAACCATAAATCGAAAGTAAAAGCTGCCTCTTTTCCTGCAGCATGCCAAACAGGTATCACGAGTGTCTTCCGATCCCGCTCGAAAAAGTATCAGCACCCGACTGAATCGTCACACTGAATTTGTTCGCGATCAGATGGCATCTGTTGATTCGCTTCCACTGTTAACCTTGCTGGGCCTGCTCACAGGTGTGTTGGCAGGTGGTGTCATAGTGCTGTTTCGTTGGGCCGTTGAACTGCCATTGGGCTATTTTCTGCCGGGAAATTTTGAAAATTTTGAAGCTATCAGCTCATGGTTGCATTTTGTTTTGCCATTGTCAGGTGCCATTTTTCTAGGATTGATTCTGCAAAAAGTAGACAAACGCCATCACGCAGCGGGTATTGGTCACGTTATGGATAGATTGCAAAACCATCAGGGACGTATGCCAATTGGCAATTTTGCAACGCAATTTTTTGGCGGTGCCCTGTGTTTGCTCAGTGGTCAATCGGTAGGTCGCGAAGGGCCAGCAGTTCATCTCGGCGCGGGCTGTGGCAGCTTGTTGGGACAGTGGCTGAAACTACCCACCAACAGTTTGCGCCCTCTCGCCGGTTGTGGGGTCGCCGCTGCAATTGCAGCCTGTTTTAACACCCCTATGGCCGGTGTCATTTTTGCGATGGAAGTTGTCGTGATGCAATACACCATTGCCGGTTTTATTCCAGTAACCTTGGCAGCAGTTGCAGGTGCGACCATGACGCGCATGGCATTCGGACCGGAAATTGCGTTTATTAATGCACAATCTGTAATGGGAGATTTGCATGAGCTGCCGATGATGGTGTTAGTCGGATTAGCCGTATCCCTATTCGCCGCCGCTTACATACGGCTACATAGCTTAAGTTGTCGCTGGGCACTGAATCGTGCAATTGCATTGCGTTTTACGCTGGCGGGATTACTAACTGCCTGTTGCGCAATCGGAGTCCCACAAATTATGGGCGTGGGATACGACACTATCAGCAGTGCCATGGCAGGTGAAATTGGACTGTCGCTTCTGCTGATTATCGCACTGATCAAACTCTTTACGACTTCTGTAAGTCTTGGTGTGGGTATGCCAGGCGGCGTAGTCGGTCCATTACTTTTTATCGGTGCTTGTGTGGGTGGCGCAGTGGGTATGACAGCACAGATATTAATTCCCGATTCCGCCA
>CAZICR010000287.1:0-4632 GCA_964537795.1 uncultured Cellvibrionaceae bacterium
TGCTCACTTGTTTGGGATTAATTGTAATGAGTATCAGTGGATTTATTCTCTGGCGCAAACGCAAACCGGATTCAGTATTAGGTGCACCACCGCCCATGCCAGCCAGAATAGGTTTTACAGTTTTGACAATAACCTTTAGTTTGGCAGTATTTTTACCTGTGTTGGCCATATCTCTGGTTATTATTTTTCTTATTGAAACTGGTTTGCGGCGTTGGAATAAAAAAGCAGCTGCATGGTTAGGATTGGTTTGAGGGGTTCATCGTCGCATTACCCGCCAGGTTAACAAGCAAGCCGCACAACTTAGTCCCGCAATTAATGCAATCCAGAATCCGGCGGCGCCTGCGGAAGGCATGAGCCAATCGGTGAAGGTGAGTGAGTAGCCGAGTGGTAAACAAATTCCCCAGAAAGCCAGCAGCATAATCAGCATTGGGATTTTGGTATCTTTGAATCCACGCAGTACATTGATCATGGTCACTTGAATGACATCGGCGATCTGAAATATAGCGGCGAAAACAATCAAGTGTGCAGCAATTTTTTGTACATCCAGATCGTTGGTGTAGAGCGTGGCAATTAAATCGCGGCCAAAAAATAAAATCGGTGCATTAAAACAGGCGACTAACAAAGCTAGCAGTAATGAACTGCGTGCGAGTAATCTGGCGGTGTCTTTATCGTCAGCACCTATTAAATAACTAATGCGCAAGGTGAGCGCCATGCCAAGGCTCAGCGGTAACATAAATAATAACGAAATTGCATTTAATACAATTTGATGTGCCGCGACAGTGGTTGCACCCAAAGGTGCAAGGAACAGAGCGATCATACAAAACATGCTGACTTCAATAAAAATGGCAATACCTATAGGTAAACCCAATCGCAGCAAATTTTTGATCTCTTGCCAGTGCGGCGCTGTCCATTGTTGAATTAAATGGAAGCGACGAAAAAAGGAATTCCAATGCAAATAAATCAATAAAAGAATAAACGCAATCCAATTTGCCAAGCTGGTGGCCCAACCACAACCAATACCGCCCAATGCGGGTATGTTGAATAAAACCAGATCAAATCCATAAATAAATGCGTAGTTCAATGGTAAATTCAAAACACTGGTGATAATCGAAAATGTCATAAAGACTGAAGTGCGACCCATGCCGTCCGTTAAACCACGCAATCCAATCATCAATAACATTGCGGGCACGCCCCATGCAAAAGCGGCCAGATAACCTTCTGCAATGGCTTGTGTTTCTGTGTCCAATTTCAACAGTACAAAGATGGGATCGATCTCTACCAAAACCAAAATCATCAACAGGCTGCTTATCAACGCAATATAAATTCCTTGCCACAAACAAGGCATGACTTTTTCAAAATCACCCGCACCTTTGAATCCGGATATGTTGGGTTGTAATGCACTTAATACACCGGTAAAAAATAATAAAACCGGTACCCATAAGCTGGTGCCAATGCCGACCCCTGCCAAATCTTTCGCGCTGGCATGACCCGCCATAACCGTATCAATAACACCATTGGCCATTTGCGCTAATTGCGCAAATAAAATCGGAGCGCCCATATGGGCTAAGGTTTTCCATTCGGTGAGGATTTTGGACATGGATATTCAATTGATCTCTAGGTGGGGCGGGGAGTTTACCACGCTCATTTAGCCCCAAGAGTGAGCATTTTTAGGTTTGTGGCTTTACATCTTACCAAATTTGCATTATTTTGATATCTAAATGATATCAATCGGAAAGCAGAAGGAGTCAATCATGGTTCATGAAATTCAAGCGCGCAGTGGGTCTGGGTATTTATTGTTGGTTTTGTTATTCGTATTGCAGTTGGCTAGCGCAGCGGGCGTATTTTTCCTGCCGGGCTTTATCAAAATATTGGCAATTCTGATGGCTGTCGTCATTTTTATTTGTTGGTTCGGGTTTTATATGGTCCAGCCTAATCAAGGTAAGGTGTTGCAATTATTTGGTCAGTACGCAGGTACAGATCGTGCGAACGGTTTACGCTGGGCTAATCCACTGTACAGTAAAAAATCCGTCAGCTTGCGTGTTCGCAATTTTGAATCAGGGCGTCTTAAGGTGAATGATGCCAATGGCAATCCGATTGAAATTGCGGCGGTGATTGTATGGAAAGTTGTTGATACGGCAGAAGCGGTATTCGAAGTCGATGATTACGAAAATTATGTCACCATTCAAAGTGAAGCGGCCTTACGCAATTTGGCAACAACTTATCCTTATGAGCATGATATGGAAGATGAACGTTTATCCTTGCGTAGTGATTCAAATACGATTGCCTTGAAATTAAAAAGTGAAGTGCATGATCGGTTGCAAAAAGCCGGTGTGGAAGTATTGGAGGCGCGTTTAAGTCACTTGGCTTATTCACCGGAAATTGCACAAGCCATGTTGCAGCGACAACAAGCCAGCGCAGTATTGGCAGCACGAAAAATTATTGTGCAAGGTGCTGTAGGTATGGTTGCTGATGCATTGGATCAATTAAAAGCACAGGGTGTAATAGACTTGGATGCTGAGCGTAAAGCCGCGATGGTCAGTAATTTGTTGGTTGTGTTGTGCGGTGATCAACAGGCAAAACCTGTCATTAATACCGGAACTATTTATTCGTAATTTGGACGGCGATTATGACAAAAAAATCTTTTCCGCTTCGCATCAATGAACAGGTCATCGCTGCTATGCAGCGATGGGCTGATGATGATTTACGAAGTTTAAATGCACAAATTGAATTTGTGTTACGTGATGCATTAGTGAAAAGCGGGCGTGTAAAGTTGGTGCAGAAAGTTATTACTGATGTAGAAATGCAGGAATCGTCAGAGGCGGATGAAGAGCAAAACGATTAATGAATCGATTCACTCTCCCGGCTCAGTCACAAATCCCAATTTCAAAATTCCCGCACGCTGAACTGCCGCCATGGTTTTGATCACATGTTCGTAGTCTACGGATTTATCACCACGAATATGAATTTCCGGTTGGGGTTTTTTGCTGGCTTCAGCGATTAGTCGTGTATCCAATTCGTCGAAATTGACTTGAGTTTCATTCCAGAAAATTTTCCCTTGCGCATCAACTGCCAGGCTGATGGTTTCGGGTTTTATTTCGTTGGGTGTGTTATCTGCGCGTGGTAAATCCACTTTGACTGAGTGAGTTAATACCGGCACTGTGATAATAAAAATAATTAATAGAACCAACATCACATCCACCAAGGGTGTCATGTTGATTTCATTCATGACTTCGCTTTCGTCATCGAGTCCGCCACCAAAAGCCATGACTCATACCTCTTTGCGCGGTGACAATTTGGTCACGCTAAATTTTTGGGTTTGAATCGGACTGCCAGTAATAAAGTAGGCGTGCAATTGATGGGCGAAACGATTTAATTTATTCAGCACACCTTTGTTAGCGCGTGTGAGTGCGTTGTAACCTAGCACAGCTGGAATTGCGACGGCTAACCCAAATGCGGTCATGATTAGGGCTTCACCCACAGGGCCAGCGACTTTATCCAAACTGTATTGTCCGCCTGTGCCTATGCTGACGAGTGCGTGGTAAATTCCCCACACAGTTCCGAATAATCCAACAAAAGGTGCAGTGGAACCTACTGACGCGAGTATCGCCAGGCCGCGTTGTAATCTTTCTGCGCTCTCGTCAATCGCACCGCGCAAACAAGCGGTTAACCATTCGCCTAAGGGCAAGTGTCCGTGCAAATCATCTTTGTGATTGGTGTGGTGATCCACGGCAGCCTGGCCTTCTTCTGCTAAATGACGAAATGGATTGAGGCGATCTTCACCCAGGGTGCGCAAACCATCGGCGAAATTGTGTGCGTGCCAAAAATCGTGCAAACCCTTTTCAGGGCGACGCAATTTCAATAGATCCAATGCGCGAATCAGAATGACCCACCAGCTCACAATCGACATGATTAGCAAAATAATCGCAATTGCTTTTATCACCAGATCGCCTTGAGTCCAGATCGATGCAATACCGTAAGGAGAATCCATAACACAACCTCTATTTGTAAAATTACTTGTTGTCTATTTGCGCAGAATTATTTCTTGCGCAAGCTAAATTCAAAATCAATTTCATACCAAAAATCGATAGCCACGCCAGCTTGGGTTGCTGGTGAAAAATTCCAACGCCTGATCGCCTTGAGTGCTGCATCGTCCAATCGCTTATGACCACTGGTTTTAGCGATTTCAATGGCTCCCACACTGCCATCTGCATTCACCAGAAGTTTAAGTTTCACGGTTCCTTCTTCTCTTAATCGACGAGATAAGCCAGGGTAGGGGGGGGGCTGGTTTTGTATTCCTAGTGCATCAGCACTGGGTGGTATAACCGGGATAGGCTCATCCTGCGGCTTTTCCTCAACTATCTCTTCAGGTACTTCCACTGGTAGTGGTTCAGGTTCCTTCACCGCGCGTTCAGAAGGGGGGCCTTTGGGTACATATTTTGGTGGTTCTTTTGGTTTCGGTTTCGGCTCTTCGGGCTTTGGGGGTTCGGGTTGTGGCGGTTGTGGCAAAGCTTCAGGCTTAGGTGGGCTGATCAGAAAACCTTGAACACTGGGCTCGAGTGCTTTAGTTGGTAAGACGGCAGGCTTGATTGCATAAGCTATGGCGGCTAAGTGAATCAGGGTCACCACTATTAA
>CAZICR010000288.1:0-4625 GCA_964537795.1 uncultured Cellvibrionaceae bacterium
TACGAATGGGACATAACTCTGGCCGCAGCTCACCAACTCGGAATCGATGCAAAGGAAATTGCATCTCCACAGACTTATCGCGTTATTGCCGAGTTTTTGAATAATCAAAATAAAAGATTATCGCTGGAGCGATTAATGAATGAAATGGACGAAAATCGTGGTTCTTTATCTACTCGTAATAGGATCATTATGAGTGCTTTCAAAAAAGGTTTCCTGAACTGACATAATTTCTACCCTCCAACTGTCTCCATAATCATGCTTTTTATAATCGGGTGTGACAATTTTGCAACAATCGGAATCATATTGTCTCTACTATCATTCCAATGCAGCCCATCATCATAGATTACTCTTAATAAATAATGGCTCTCTGGAGTGACTGCTCCTCGTTGAGTTGCAAAATCCAGTTTTGGTGCTGTTCCATGTGTCGTGAAAAAATTACCAGCATCAGAGACACTGGAAATTTGTAGAAATGCTTTTTCTTCTACCTTACGTCTTGTGATTGCACAAATCGCTAACGGATCATATGGTTTATCAGTGCAATACTTCTTATATTCTTCGTCAATAAAATCCTGAAATTTCCCATCTTTCCCCCAGCTTGATCTCGCACCCGAAACCGCTTGCAATTCCGATGTAAAATCATACGGGTCAACATGATAATGAACTAAATATTTGGCTATCTGCTCTTTTAGGCTCTCCTTGTATTTATCATCTTTGCGAGCATTGAGGAGTTTCTTCATTGCATCAACAGATTCGTATACAGCGCTTTTATCGAGATAGATTACTTTTTGATTACTAAAAACATAATTTCTGAAAAATGACGGATTTAAATGAGTAAGTAAAAGGACATAAATTGATCTTCCTTGCTGATCGTAGTCCTCGATAAGTTGAGATATGTAATATTGTGCAACAGTCATATTGGCATCATCTAAATAATCAAAAATCTCATCAATGACCAGAATAGATTTTGATTTTGTAGAGTTGTACCTAGCTATGTGAAGTAGCGATAACAGCACCAAAATGTCACGCTGACCGTTTGAAATATGGGTCGGGTCGGGCAGCTCAACAACTAAATTTCCTTTGGTTTCCTTGCTAGACGGGGCTTTCCATGAGCTTGAGGATAGTTTTCTTAATCCGTCATCCAGAGATTTTTTTATTTCTATGTATCGGCGCCATTGCAAATGATCTATCAAAGGGCCGGACGAATTTTCAAGCAGCCTCAATATTTGCCAGATTGCAAGGAAAGAATCTGTACTTTGAAGACCAGTTGTTTTTTGAATGATTTTAAATAATTGACGATAGTCCTCTTCTCTGTCCAACAATAATTGGATTTCACCTGCAATGTCTGACAGCGCTTCTCCTGTTGTACCAGCGTGCGAGGTTAGTTGATTTTTAATATACTTAATCTTGCTATATTTTTTGTGTTTTAAAAGGGCGCTAGCTTTTTCGATAAAATCAGTAGCTCTCATAACAAAGTCGCGGCAACTAAAAACTTTATCATTAATGTCTAGTAATGCAGTTTTGTGTCTCCCTAATTCCGAGTAAAACATCGTTTTTTTGAATGGAGTTTCCGCCTTGATAACTTTTGAGCATATAGTTATTGGCTCAATAACCGATTTACCCTTGGGTTTTGCTTGGCCGCTTGGTGTCCATGGAGTGGTGGCTTTTATAGTTCTTAAGTCAGATATAACGTTTATATCGAAGTGCTTACGTATATCGTTAGAGCGAGCTTTTTCAGTGGCATTAAAAACGGCTTTAATTTTATTTTCTTCGTAAGTCAATTCAATTTGTGCTTTAGCTGATGGGTTGTGCCGGTGGCGATCCTCATCGCTAATCTGCATCGATGTTTTTTCTATGACGGATTTAAATGCTGATGCAATTGAAGTTTTACCAAATCCATTTGGTGCGACTAGTATTGTTGGCCGATTTTTATAAATTTGATCGCTGATCGTGAGCTGATGAATACCCCGAACATTTTCAATATAAATCTTTTTTATAGTCATCAAGATATTCCCTATTAATAGATTACAAAGTGTTTATCGTTAGTCAATCCAGATCCATCACTCAATATTCTGCACCTGCTCCCGCATTTGCTCGATCAACACTTTCAACTCAACTGCTGTTTGCGTCGTTTCACTCACAACTGATTTGGACGAGAGAGTATTGGCTTCGCGATTTAATTCTTGCATTAGAAAATCCAAACGGCGACCGAGAGAGTCGGTTTGTTTCAAGCTGCGTTTGACTTCTATGACGTGGGTGTCGAGGCGGTCGAGTTCTTCGTCGACGTCGGCTTTTTGTGCGAGTAGTGCGATTTCTTGTTCGAGTCTTTCTGGGTCTAATTCGATTTGTAGTGCGGCGATTTTGGTTTGTAATTTTTCGCGTTGGGCGGCGAGAATGCCGGGCATTAATTGACGGACTTTTGCGACTTGTTCGGAGACGGATTGCAAGCGTTGCAAAATTAATTGTTCAAGTTCGGCGCCTTCGCGTGAGCGGTGTTCGATTAAGCCTTCGAGGGCTTGATCAAATAATTGCACGGCGGCTTGGTGTAATTCGTCGCGATTCAATTCTTGTTTTTGAATCACACCTGGCCATTTCAAAATATCCAATGCATTGATAGGTGCAGCAGAATCACCCAAGTGTCGGTTAATTTGTTGTGCGGCTCGTGCAATTTGATCGGCTCGCGCTTCGTTGATGCCTAATTCGTTTTCGCCTTCATGTTCCCAGTGAACGAACAAGCTGGCTTCCACTTTTCCACGCTGCAAAAGTTTACGCATGGCGTCGCGCAGTTGTGGTTCTATTTCGCGGAAGTCTTCGTGCAAACGAAAACTCGGCTCCAAATAACGGTGATTCACACTGCGGATTTCCCACACCAATGTTCCCCAAGGGAGTTTAATTTCGCGGCGGGCAAATCCAGTCATACTGCGTGGCATATTTCAGTTCCTGTTGATGGATAAAAGGCGGGTGAATGTAACATGAGGAGCTGTTAAAGTTCACGCCCTTAAAGTCGTTTACACAGGATTCACATATGCAACGCCCAAGCCTTCGTCAGCCCGATCAACTGCGCCCGATCAAACTCACCCGCCATTACACCAAACACGCTGAAGGCTCTGTGCTGGTGGAATTTGGGGACACAAAAGTGATTTGTACCGCCAGTGTGGTTAATGGTGTTCCTTCTTTTTTGAAGGGCAAAGGGCAAGGCTGGTTGACGGCTGAGTATGGAATGTTGCCACGCTCAACGGGTACGCGAATGGATCGCGAAGCGGCGCGCGGTAAACAACAGGGCCGCACTGTAGAAATCCAACGTTTGATTGGCCGTTCATTGCGTGCAGCAGTTGATCTGGATGCTCTGGGAGAAAACACCATTCATCTCGATTGCGATGTGATTCAAGCTGACGGTGGAACTCGCACAGCTTCTATCACTGGTGCATGGGTGGCATTGGCCGATGCTATCCGCCATTTGGAAAAAGAAGGTAAAACTAATGGGCAAGCGTTAAAACGTGCCATAGCATCGGTTTCTGTAGGAATTTACCAAGGCGTTCCTGTGTTGGATCTGGATTACCCTGAAGATTCAGCAGCAGACACTGATATGAATGTGGTCATGGCCGATGATGGCGGCATTATCGAAATTCAGGGTACAGCTGAGGCTGAGCCTTTTACTGAGGATCAGTTTGCTGCCATGCTGAAATTGGCAAAAAGTGGAATCGCAGCATTACATGGATTGCAAAAACAGGTATTAGCTCATGCGCAATAAATTTTTAAACACAGGTGAGCCTGGGTTTCATCCGGTGCGCAAGATCAAAGTCGTTTTGCGCGGATTGAAGTTCGCAGTAGTCACTGATTTTTCGGTTGCCTACAAATTGGTGTTGTCATTGGTGGTGTTAATCTCTTGCATTGCGTTTAATCGCTGGATCGATGCTGCCGCTGTGCTCATTACCACAGTCCTAATGCTGGTTGCTGAAATTTTCAATTCTGCTATTGAGGCATTGTGTGATTTTGTAGAGAGTAATGACAATCATAAAATCGGAATAATCAAGGATGTTTCTGCTGCAGCTGTGGGTATGAGTATCCTGCTTTGGATAATTGTTCTGGCAGGTGAAACCTTTTCATTGCTGGATAAGTTCATATCTTTCTCTGCATAGATCGCAATGGATAGGGGGTATAGATGCACCACTTTAGGTTAAAACAAAAAGTGAACCTCCTATTGCTGGTTGATCTTTCCTATAATTTTGACACCACTTGGAACCCTGTATAAAAGATTCTCTCTGTGGCTGGTTTCAACAATAATTTTTAACGAGGTCACTTCATGAAAATAAAATCGCTGAGTTTGTTTGTCTCAGGCATGTTGGCATTATCGCTAGCCGCTTGTGATTCAAAACAAGAAGCCACCACACCCGTCGCATCCGAAACTGTCGCCAGCCAAAGCCCAATAGAGCAATGGCCAGTGTTGAAAAGTGCAATCGCCAAAGATCCAGCCGTTGAAAAACGCATCGATGATTTGTTGGCACGCATGACATTGGAAGAAAAAGTCGGGCAAGTGATACAACCGGAAATTCATCAGGTCACACCCGCTGATATCACCGAATATCACATAGGTTCCGTATTAAATGGTGGCGGTAGTACACCGAATA
>CAZICR010000289.1:0-4619 GCA_964537795.1 uncultured Cellvibrionaceae bacterium
TTTTATACCAAAAATCCCGACGCATTCCTGTCGTAAAACGAATCAATCTGGGTTCGATGACTCTCTCGCCTGTTAAATTATTCAATAACTCGTCGCGAGCCTGTTCGTGGGAAATAAATTGGCTGGAATAAACATAACCATTACCCACACGATGTTGTAGCGGGATATGCCATTGCCAGCCAGCCGTCCGGGTAGAAGAACGAGTGAAGGGATCCGGGTCAAATGCATTTTTTGTTTGCACCGCCAAAGCGCTATCACAGAGTAACCATTTGCTCCAATTATCGTATTCAACGCCTAATGCTTTTTCGATTAATAAAGCAGAAATTCCGGTGCAATCAACAAACAAGTCCCCTTCTACAATTTGACCTGACTCCATTAATATGGATTCAATAAAACCGGTGGTTGTATCCAATTGAACATTGCTGACCTTACCTTCAATTCGTTTCACCCGTCTTTTTTCTGCATATCCACGCAAAAATTTTGCAAACAGCGATGCATCAAAATGATAAGCATAGTTGTACCAAGCCAAGCGGCTTTTTTCGTCAAAGCTGGGTAAAGCAAACTTGCCTGCTTTTGCCAATTGAGTGCTTAAACAGAAGTGCTCCAATCCTTCTTGATAACCCTGTTTTTTTGCTGACCACCAGGTTTGATAAAAAGGCCTGTCTTCAATCTGAACACCATAGGCAGCAAAAGGATGAAAAAAATCGGTTCCCTTTCCTGCCCAATCTTTAAATTCGATACCTAATTTAAATGTTGCATTGGTGGCTTTTATAAACTCACTTTCCTGAATACCCAGATCGCGGATAAATTGATGTATACCCGGCACAGTCGCCTCACCCACACCAATAGTTCCGATTTGCTCGGATTCAATGAGGCTAACCTGAATAGGGATTTGATCCAGCCATTTGGACAAAAAGGCTGCGGTCATCCAGCCAGCCGTACCGCCGCCCACTATGACTATGCTTGATACCCTTTTATTCATAAAATTATTCTTATTAATAAAACAATCTTCATGGTATTTAAAGGCAGGATAAATGACAATAGCCGGCCTTCCCTTGCCATGGGATTGCGCATTTACCAGCGTCTTTCAGTATACTTCCGCCTCCCTGCTAACCCGGTAAACGACAAGATGAGTGATAAGCCACAGGATTCTGTTGATTTGATTATCAAAGCGCGCTGGATAGTGCCAGTGGTTCCGGCCAACAAGGTTTTCGAAAACTGCGCCCTGGTGATAGATCAGGGACAAATTCTGGCGTTGTTACCTCATCAGGAAGCTGATCGTCGATTTACTGCTGATAGCACTTTGCATCTTCCGCACCACTTACTAACACCCGGATTCATCAATAGCCATACCCATGCCGCCATGAATTTGTTTCGCGGTTTTGCGGATGACCAACCCTTGCACCAATGGCTGACAGGATCCATTTGGCCTGCAGAAAAACGTTGGGTAAGTGCAGATTTTGTGCGCGATGGCAGTGAATTGGCGATTGCAGAAATGATTCAATCCGGCATCAGTTGTTTTGCGGATATGTATTTTTTTCCGGAAGAAACGGCACAGGCTTGTCTCGATGCAAAACTGCGTTGCCAATTAAGTTTTCCGATCATGGATTTTCCAACTGCCTGGGGTTCGGGTGCTGATGATTACATGGCCAAAGGTTTGGCATTGCGCGATAATTTTCGCGATAGTGAATTAATTAATATTGCGTTTGGACCACATGCACCTTACACAGTGTCCGATTCTGTATTGCGCCGCATTGCAATTCTCGCGCAGGAAATGGATATGCCAGTGCAAATTCATTTACACGAAACTGCACAAGAGATAGAAGACTCGTTAAAAATCTACAACAAACGCCCCAGTCAACGTTTGATGGATTTGGGTTTACTCTTTCCGCTCACACAATGTGTGCACATGACACAAATTGATGACACGGATATCGCACTGCTACAAAATTCCGGCGCATCGGTTATTCACTGCCCCGAATCCAATTTAAAATTAGCCAGCGGATTTTGTCCCGTACAAAAATTATTGAATGCCGGAATTAATGTCGCTATAGGCACAGACGGTGCCGCCAGCAATAATGATTTATCTTTACTGGGCGAAATAAAAACCGCCGCACTTTTAGCAAAAGCCGTCGCACAGGATGCCAGCGCATTAAATGCACACGCCGCATTGCGCATGGCAACTTTAAATGGCGCTATGGCATTGGGTTTGGAAGATAAAATCGGCAGTTTGGAAATTGGAAAATCAGCGGATATCACAGCCATAGATTTATCCAACTTACACGCGCAACCGATTTACGATCCGGTTTCGCAATTAATTTACAACCAATCCGCTCAACAAGTGTCTCACTTGTGGGTGAATGGCGAATGTTTGTTAAGTGAAGGTAAATTACAAACTCTGGATGAAAAAGAATTGAAAGCGAAAGCAACATTTTGGCAGGAAAAGATTGCGGATTGATGCCCTCACCCTAGCCCTCTCCCGGGGGGGAGGGAATAGGACTGCATCTTCGCATCTAGAACCATACAGATTATTTACACACTTGCTCCAGTCCCCTCTCCCCCTGGGAGAGGGTTAGGGTGAGGGCAAATCGGAGAAATATATGAACATAGACACAGCCGAAATCGCAAAATTTGAAGCACTGGCCAGTCGCTGGTGGGACAAAAACAGTGAATTCAAACCATTACACGACATCAATCCATTACGTGCCAATTTTATTGATTTAAATTCACCCGTCGCTGAGAAAAAAATTATCGACGTAGGTTGTGGTGGTGGAATTTTAGCTGAAGCTTTAGCGCAACGTGGAGCACAAGTTTCCGGTATTGACATGGGCGCAGCGCCGTTAAATGTGGCGCGTTTGCACGCATTGGAATCGGGTGTGAATGTTGATTATCAACAAATGACCGCTGAGGAAAAAGCCGTTCAACAACCAGGTGAATACGACATAGTCACTTGCATGGAAATGCTGGAGCATGTACCTGATCCATCATCCGTTGTTAAAGCTTGTGCTGATTTGGTCAAAGAAAATGGTGATGTGTATTTTTCAACCATTAATCGCAATCCAAAATCTTATGCCTTTGCGATTTTAGGTGCGGAATATATTTTGCGTTTATTGCCACGCGGCACTCACGATTATGCAAAATTTATCCGTCCATCAGAATTAGCTAGCTGGTTGCGCGCAGCAGGATTGGAATTACAGACCATCACTGGCATGACTTATAACCCCATTACCAAGCAATACAAATTAAATCCCAAAGATGTTGACGTGAATTATTTGATTCATGCAAAAAAAGTGAGTGCTTGATGAAAAAAAACATTCGCGCTGTGCTCTTTGATTTGGATGGAACCCTGTTGGATACGGCTCCCGATTTTGTTTTAGTGGTTAATAGATTACTCAACCAATATCAACAACCCGCACTGGATGCCGATTTAATTCGCTCACAAGTTTCCAATGGTGCCAAGGCGTTAGTGAAATTGGCGTTTGCAATGGAAGAAGAAGATCCCGAATTTGAAATTCGTCGTTTGCAATTACTTGATTTATATTTGCAACACATTGCCGATTACACGCGACCTTTTTCAGGTATTGAATTGCTGATTCAAAAATTGGATCAACATCAAATCGTCTGGGGCATAGCGACCAATAAACCGGCGCGGTATACCAATCCATTAATGCAAGCTTTAAATATGCAGCCACCACCTTTCAGCGTAATTTGCCCCGATCACGTCAGCCGCGCCAAACCTGATCCCGAGTCTTTATTGCTTGCCAGCCAACAATTAAATTGTTCTCCTGATCAAATTATTTATGTAGGTGATCACCTGCGCGACATAGAATGTGGAAAACGCGCAGGCAGTATTACTATCGCCGCTGCTTATGGTTATATTGATCAAAATGATTCACCTGAAAACTGGAATGCGGATTATTTAGTGAATTCGGCAGAAGATATTTGGCCGATTGTGCAGGGTTATTTGTAAGTTTTTACTTTCGAGAAGATTTCTTTATGCAATTACCATCTAATTTTTCCGTCACACCCACATCACTCGCCAACAAAATTATCCTGGTCACAGGTGCAGGCGATGGTATTGGAAAAGTCGCTGCCAAAAGTTTTGCGGCGGCAGGCGCTACCGTAATATTGGTTGGGCGTACCTTGGCCAAGCTGGAAAAAGTTTACGATGAGATAGAAGAAGCCGGTCATCAGCAACCGGCTATTTATCCGCTGAATTTGGAGAGTGCGACTGAAAAAGAATATGACGATTTGTGCAATGTATTGAATGATAACTTTGGTCGGTTGGATGGCATTTTGTTTAACGCCGCCGATTTAGGTGAACGTACACCGATTGCCAATTATTCAGTCAGTGCATGGATGCGTTGTATGCAGGTGAATGTGAACTCGCCTTTTATCATGACCCAGGCACTTTTGCCTTTGTTGGAAAGGCCTGAAAACGCCAGTTTGTTGTTCACCAGTTCCAGCGTAGCGTTTAAAGGACGTTCTTTCTGGGGCGGCTATGCTGCTTCGAAAGCCGCTCAGGAAAACTTTATGCAAACCTTGGTAGATGAGTGCGATGGTACCAACCGCATCAGAGCCAACAGCATTAATCCCGGCGCGACCCGTACCAAAATGCG
>CAZICR010000290.1:0-4608 GCA_964537795.1 uncultured Cellvibrionaceae bacterium
AATAAAAATCTATTTATTACAACAACCACAGACTGATTCCACACCCCATGTCGTGGTTACCCACTGCCCATTCCATGTTGTGGTTCCGCAAGCAGTCGGACATTTGGTTTGTGCATCAGCGTTATTCCATATTGGACCTGCGCTTACGTTCCAGCAAAGCGGCATCAGATTAGGTACTTCAAAAACCGGAACGTTTTCAGCAAGTACATGGCTTATTGCTATGCGTCGCGGATTCAATTTAGGCGTACTGAAACTGTAAGATTGGGCGTTATGACACGTAAAACAATTTTGCACATTTGCAGGATTGGAATTTGTAGGATACTGCACAAATGTTTCTGCAGTTACATTCGCCAGATTAACTGATCCTATTGCATTAACTTGATTTAATTTAGGCCATGCAGGATTCGAATCTACATAGGTGTTGGACGAGAACCACACAGTACCAATCAAACTGTAATTGGAAAATACCGCCTGATTTTTCGAGCGCCCCGCCAAAAACCCTTGTGATGCCACATTCAAATTGCTGATATTCTGTGGCCCTTGAGGTGAAAAATTTTCACCACCGGTTTTGTTTTCCAAAACCGCATTGGTTGCAGGTGAAAATTTTTGTGTTTTCACATCAAACGATAATACGGGAGTTTGTTTGGTGGCAGGATTAGGTTGCGTATTCGCTTGATTCACCTGCGAAAACGGAGTATTGGCTTTATAAAAAGTATAATTTTTCGGATCACTACCACTGGTTGAAAAAGTATTGTCAGGAATCATCGGGGAATTATCTTTATGTTCAAATGTTGCCCATAAAAATTCCGGGTGATCTTGTGTTATACCTACAACATGCAACCCCACCAGTGCTACCTTCGCCGCAACTGTAACCACTTTGCCGGATTTATCGGTTTGCGGAACAACCACATTATTTTGTACGGTTAACACAGGAACATCGGCTGTAGTCACAAATGCACCATCAGGTGTAGGGCCATCACCTATTCTTAACCAGGTGGCTTTGAATACTGCAGCACCCACCTGAAAATAATCATTTACATTTTTCTGATAACCACCATTGGCAATCATATTATTTTTTGCTGTCGCAAAATAAGATGCATTCATATGAACTGACGCATAAACGGGATAACCGTTTGGTGCAACCAGCATATTACCATCCGCTTCAACAATCGCACCTGCACCTTCAAGACCTGTTGCATTTCCATGTAGTCGGGACGCTAAAGTTAATCTGGGTGCTTTTTTATTTTTATCTGATGCTGTTGTTGTACCCAGCAAGTCAGCAGGAGTCGGTAAACTCATAAAACGTGGCGCGTTATTAGCATCCAAAGCAATTGCCCAAACAAAAGTCTCCCATGACCATTCGTGGAAATCACAATCTATTTTGGGTGCAGCTGTAGGAATTTGTCCATCAGGCTTCAGGAAATTAACCAGATTTTCACTCCAACCCAATGCCGGACAAGCAGGATCAGCCACTTTGTTTTCAGCAGCTTTATTTGAATAGGGCGCATCTGCTGAATGAGATACTGATAGTAAATTCGCAGAAATCAACAAGATGAATGCAACAATTTTTGATAACAATCGGGATGATAAAATTTCCATAGTATTTCCTTTTATTAACGGGATTTATTTGAATAGAAATGTGTAATCTCAATGAAATTACAAATAGGCAAAGTCAACCTTAGTTGATGATTTTATTTTGTCCAACACTCGTTAACACTTGTCGCACGTATCGACTTAAATCGCAATTTACTTTATTTTTATAGTTCTCATTTTTCATTTATATGTCTATTTATTTTACAATTTAGAAATAAAATCAAATTTCTCTGACGCAGAAAATTGTGTTAGCCTAAAGATTAATTTTTAACGTTAAAAAACTTGATTAAAAAAACCATATCATGCCCCTCAATGAATTCATCCAACAAATTGGTTTCAAAAAAAGCTCTATTGAACGCAATAAGGGTTATTGGTCGTTGAATATCACCTGGAGTAGCTGTGATCCAACCTATTGGGTAATCGCCCGAAACAAATTAAAAGATGATGATATAAAACTGGATTTACACATTAATAATTCCTACTGGGTTGCCGATTTGCAACCAAAGAACGAACTATTCCATATACAATGGCGAGAGTCAGGCTTATCGATTGAATCACAACAATTAAAATATCGACGTACAAATTTGTGGCCAGACATTCGCGAATTAGAGCGAATACCTGAATTGGTAATCCAACTGGAAGAAAAGTTAGCGATTGAATTTTGTCGACATATTAATCTTCAAGGTTCTCTTTCCACTTTGGCAATATCAAAATCTTTTAATCAAGAAGCTCTACAAAACTGGCTCGGAAATTCAGCTAACCGTTGGGGCGTTTTTTAAGCCAGTTGCAAGGCAGACTTGCTGTTATTTTTTGCGCCAGATTGTTAATCATGTGAGATGGCAAACACTCTTTATCATATATTTATGACATAATTCTCGCCGAAATTTGGCGGTGAACCAGATTTCATTCCAATAATAAAAGCTATCCCAATAATAATGAGCTCTGCCCGGATTCACGCCCGGTCGATCTAGTGACTCTAATAAATCCAACACTACCATTAAATATTAACGGAGAATAATCATGAAACCCTTCAGTTTCAGGCCGTCGGCACTCGTTGCACTGGCCTCGGCGTTTCTGTTTTTCAGCGGCACGACACAAGCAAACACGGTCACCTCATCTAACGGTGCAGGTGTGGCTAATTTAACCATCCAAAGTAATTGGGGCGCAGGTTATTGCGCGGCTGTTTCTGTCAGTAATAGCGGCAGCGCTGCAATCACATCCTGGCAAGTCGTAATCAACCCAAACACTTCACAGATTAATAATTTGTGGAATGGCAGCCTCAGTGGAAACACAGTGACAAGCCTGGGTTATAACAGCCAAATTAATGCCGGTGGCAGTGTGTCATTCGGTTTTTGTGCCACGGGAACTAATCTACCGACACTAACCAGCATAACGGTTGTCGGTGGTGGAGCTGGTTCAGTCAGTTCTTCATCAAGATCAAGCTCCTTAAGTTCCTTAAGCTCATCCAGTCGATCATCCTCGATCTCAAGTTCCAGTAGATCGTCTTCAGTTTCCAGCTCAAGTCGATCATCTTCGATTTCAAGCTCGAGCAGATCGTCTTCTATCTCCAGCTCCAGTCGATCATCTTCTGTTTCAAGTTCAAGCAGATCATCGTCAATTTCAAGCTCTAGCCGCTCGTCTTCGATTTCAAGTTCAAGCAGATCATCCAGCATCAGTTCAAGCAGCAGTTCTTCAAGCAGTTCAAGCCTGGCAACTAACGTGACACCAAATGCTGCCAGTAATGGATACCCTTATTGCCGTACCGATTCTGATCCGGATGGAGATGGCTGGGGCTGGGAAAACAGTTACTCCTGTATTGTCTATAAATCAGCGGCAGATCCAGGTGTAGGTAATTTCTCTTATTGTGCTGTTGGCGCATCAAAACAAACCCTGTGTGCTACCGATAATGGAAGTTGGGGTAGTGAGAATGGCCAGATCTGTTTATCCAGAAGTATGTGTCCAGGAATGGGCAGTGGAACCCAAAGTGCTATGCGCACCACACCGGTTAACGCCAATGCCGATGCCACTACTCGCGCTGTTTACAACTACCTGAGATCCGTTTGGGGAAGCCGGGTGTTGTCTGGCCAACAAGACCTGACCTGGCAAGACAATATCGACCAGTATCAACGTGTTGTTAGCGATACCGGCCGTGCACCCGCGATTATGGGTTATGACTTCATGAATTATGGACTCTACTGGAACGGCATTTCCGGTATTACCCAAACTGAAGAGGCGATTACTCATTGGAATCGTGGTGGCTTGGTGACTTTTGCCTGGCACTGGCGTGACCCCAATGCCGCTTCAGGTGTTGTAGGCGAGTTTTATACCGAGAAAACTGCTTTCACCATCCCGGTAACCAATGGTGTTTTGGACACCTCCAGTACAACCTTCGCCAATATGGAAGCTGATGTCGCCCTGATTGCTGCGGAATTGCAAAAACTTGAAGATGCAGGTGTACCGGTTCTATGGCGCCCACTACATGAAGCCTCAGGTGGATGGTTCTGGTGGGGACGGACTCGTACTGACGGTGTTCCACCGGCCTATGCACAGGTCGTATTGTGGCGTTATCTCTACAACCGCTTAACCAACTACTACGGCTTGAACAATCTGATTTGGGTGTGGAATGGCCAAAGCGGAGCCTGGTATCCCGGTGATGCTTATGTCGACATAGTCAGTCATGACATTTATGACGGCAATCAAAACTATGAGTCCCAAGCA
The DNA here is from genome assembly GCA_964537795.1 of uncultured Cellvibrionaceae bacterium. Classification (GTDB taxonomy): domain Bacteria; phylum Pseudomonadota; class Gammaproteobacteria; order Pseudomonadales; family Cellvibrionaceae; genus Cellvibrio. The sequence continues at coordinate 4,312 of CAZICR010000290.1, forward strand.
TCGACATTCAATGTAGCCAAAGGTTATTCACAACAAGTGAAGATGGTTGCCTTGAGTGAGAACAGTAATATTCCTGATCCGGACTTAATGACATCAGACAGCGCTTTGTGGCTTTATTTCGTGGTGTGGAATGATTCCGACACAGCAGCAGGTGTCACCAGCTCCAGCAATTTCTGGACCGGCGAGTACTACAACACCAACGCTCACAAAGTTAAAGTCTACAACCATGAGCGTGTGATCACGCTTGATGAGTTACCTGATTTCTAAGGTGATCATCTAATTATTGGAAATAAAAAA
>CAZICR010000291.1:0-1111 GCA_964537795.1 uncultured Cellvibrionaceae bacterium
ATCCTGACGGTAAAAATCCTGCTCTGTTATAACCGCTAAAACGGCATCCAAACGAGAATTATCCAACATTAAAGCGCCGAGCACCGACTGCTCTGCCTCTACTGAATGAGGCATGCTGGGGCCGTTAGCCAACTGATGTGCCAGAGTTTGTTCAAAAGTCATATCGGACATGCAAAAACCAAATCTCAAATTAATGGCAAAAAAAATCGGGCACCATGCCAACAAAATCTGTTGTCGATAGTGCCCGATTCGGTGGCGATTGTCAGCGAAGAATTACTCGGCAACTACCACTAATTTTACGGCCTGAATCACTTCAGCATGCAACTGAATATCAATGTCATATTGACCAATTTCACGCAATGCACCTTGCGGTAGACGCACTTCAGCTTTAGTGATTTCAACACCAGCTGCAGATACGGCTTCAGCAATATCGCGAGTGCCCACAGAACCAAACAGACGACCTTCGTCGCCAGCATTAGCCGCTATGGTAACTGTCAATTCAGCCAGTTTTGCAGCACGAGCCTGAGCTTCAGCAATTTTTCCAGCAGCAGTCGCTTCCAACTCGGCACGACGCGCTTCAAAGTCAGCAACATTTTTCGCTGTAGCCGCAACAGCTTTGCCTTGTGGCAGTAAATAATTGCGACCATAACCAGATTTAACAGTAACTTTGTCGCCAATAGCGCCCAACTTACCTACTTTATCGAGCAGAATAACTTCCATCTCGTTTCCCCTATTACTCGTGGCTATCGGTGTAAGGAATCAAAGCCAGGTAACGAGCACGCTTGATTGCTGTTGCCAGCTGGCGTTGATATTTGGCTTTGGTACCGGTGATACGGCTTGGAACAATTTTGCCGGTTTCAGTGATATAGGCTTTCAAGGTTTCGATATCTTTGAAATCGATTTGCTTGGTACCTTCAGCAGTAAAACGGCAGAACTTGCGACGACGGAAAAAACGTGCCATGGCTTATACCTCCTGATCTTCGAATTCGTCAGCATCAAGACTGTCTTCATCAGACAGATCTTCCAGATCAGCGTCATCATCACGACGCTCGGCACGGGCTGGACGAGATTTACGTTCACGGCTTTCTTTCTCAGCTTTCATGATGAAAGA
>CAZICR010000291.1:1211-4605 GCA_964537795.1 uncultured Cellvibrionaceae bacterium
GGGCTGGACGAGATTTACGTTCACGGCTTTCTTTCTCAGCTTTCATGATGAAAGATTCTTCGGTAATCGCCGCGTTTTCACGAATCACAAGGCTGCGCAATACAGCATCGTTGTAACGGAAGTTAGTAGTCAATTCGTCCAATACAGCCTCGGAACACTCTACGTTCATAAGAATGTAATGAGCTTTGTGAACTTTATTGATTGAATAGGCTAATTGACGACGGCCCCAGTCTTCCAGACGGTGTACAGCACCGCCGTCAGCTTTGATCGCAGAACTATAACGCTCTACCATCGCGGGAACCTGTTCGCTTTGGTCCGGATGAACCAGAAACACAATTTCGTAATGACGCATTTTAGCTCCTTACGGGTGAAGTCTCCTGAACAATCAGTGAGACAAGGAGTAGTCAGAATTACTTCCGACCGGTTGGGGGCGCAGATGATACGGACTTGCCCTATCAAAGGCAAGCCAGATCATGGATAAATAGTCCTATTTCAATACAGAGTTTTGCAGGACTTTTGATGTCCCGATCAAGGTTTCGACCGCTTGGCGTAAATCATCCAAAGAAACCTCACGTTTTTTCATCAAGGCTTTTGTTACATCACCAAGATCATATTTGTCACTGCTTTTGTGTTGGATTTCTTCATCCAATTCAGCAAATAAAACCACTGCTCTTGCAGTCACGGGTCCGGTAGATTTGGATTGGCGTAAATGTTTTACATCTTTGCCCCATTCGGCCAATTTTCTCAGAATTTTTTTCTTACGAGATTTGGAAATACCACCCGCTTTATGTAGCAACTCAAATGAATAATACTCAGCTAAACCTTCCGCTATCCAATCATCATTATGCCCCTCTGAAGACTTTCCGCGAATGCGAGTCACCATATGTGTAATTTCGTGAAATAACGGACTGGTTCCATTTTCACTGACAATTGGACGGTCGACATGTAAGTAAAGAGAATTCGGGGCCGATAAACCACCGCGCCACATAGGATCAGGCGCTCCCACTATCAATAATTTTTCAGGTACAGAACCAAATGCTTTTTTCACTTCGGGCCAAACGAACGAGAAAAAAGTCAATGCATCCATTCTTTGCATGCCCGAATCTTTTGGTGATGCGACAGTCACTGAGGTGCCGGCAATATTGGCATGGCGAGTCCCAATTTTTCCTACAATAAACCAACCTATGGGCCGATCAAATTGACGCTCTGGATTATCAACAATAAACTCAAATCGACTTTTATTTTCCCAAGAAGATTTCACTGTCCACGTCTTAGGGAGTGAAAATTTTATCCCGGTTTGTGAATAAGCACCTTCTTTTTCGTAGGTATGAAATGCAGGAACTAAATCATCGCCACGAAAAATTGCCCAGTCGTCACCGTAATAGGAATCAAATTTTCCTTTGTCTTTTTCATGTGTAACTTGTGTAAAATACTGAAGCTTGGCTTTACCTTTTGGCAGTATCCACTCCACCTCATCTTCCCGTTCAATTAATTTTCCATTCGCGGTTAAATCGGCATAACGTCTATGAGCATTTTTAAACACCACACGATGAAGCAATTCACCCTTGTCAATTTTGACTGTAACAAGAAAACCTTTTTGTTCAGGTTGCAATTTTGCTTCATAGTCAACTTTGTACACCAAACCGGATTCAGCTTGAACAGCGGCTACGTAACTGATTAAAAATAAGGTTATCAAAAAACGAAACCGAAGTTTCCAATTCATACCAAATCCCACCTGATTAAAAACAAAAAGGGCTGATAATCAGCCCTTGTATAAAATTTTATAAATCAATCTGACATTAAAAATTGTCGCGAAGGAATTTTTTTGCCAACCGCGATGCATCAGAGCTACCACCGGCAACATCTTGCATTATAGCTTTGGCTTTAATTTTTTCACCAAGATTGAAATAAACCCGACCCAAATCATATTTGGCATCCGGCACTTTGGATGCATCAGGATAATCACTGATTAATTTGGAGAACCAGGTTTTCGATTTTTCCAGATCGCCATTTTGATTGGCAATTTTACCTAACCAGTAACAGCTATTACTTGCGAATTGCCCTTGAGGGAAACGATTTAAGTAATATTGAAATTCTTGTGTTGCTGCATCGTAATCACGTTGATTTAATAAATCATAAGCAGCGGTATAAACCTCTTTCTCACCGCGCGTATCTTCAACTTCCGCTACCGGATCAGGAAGAATATTGGAAACTGAGGACGAAGATTCAGCAGAAGGTTGATCAACAACATGGCCGCTCGACAAGCGGCGATCCAGCTCCATGTAATTATCGAGCTGCAACTGTTTTAACTTATTAATTTCGTGACTTTGCTCCTCAAGAAGACCGCGGAGATCGCTTATCTCTTCTTGCAAAGCACGAATCTGGGAATAGACATCGGAACTGACTAACTCGGCAGACTGGGTCTGAGCCGCCCCGGAGTTAACACCCCGGGGGGAAGACTCAACAACCCGTACTTGAGCCAAAATAGGCGCTGTTACCAATATCGCAACAGCAATTAAGGGCTTTAACATACGGGTAAGACTCTTAGTACTTAACTTCTACGCGACGGTTTTGCGCCCATGAAGTTTCATCGCTACCAGCCATAGCAGGTTGCTCCTCACCAAAGCTAACAACTTCCAAAGAAGAGCCGCTTACACCTTGTGTAACCAGGAAATCACGAACTGCGTTAGCACGCTTTTCGCCCAGAGCCATGTTGTACTCACGTGAACCGCGTTCATCAGCGTGCCCTTCCAAACGAACAGATACAGAAGCACCTTTCAGTTTGTCAGAGTGAGCCAACAATACAGCACGGCTTTCAGCAGTCAGATCGTACTTGTCAAATTCGAAGTACACAACGCTTGACAGAGCTGGCTCAGATACATCTGGAGCAGAAGTAACAGGAGTGTTCTCTACTGCCGCAGGTTCAGTGCCTTTATTTGAGCTGCTGCTTGAACAGGCAGTCAGGAAAGCCATAACGAAAGCCAAAGTTAAACCGTGTTTAAAGGTTTTGTTGATCATGTGTGTGTAACTCCAATGAAGTTTGTTTGTGATCTAGTTTACGGGGAAATCAATTAAAAAAAGGCGACCATGCGGGTTCTCGCACATCACCCTGTTTTGGGGGCTGAAGCATTTTAACTCGCGCGTCGAGAGACACCGCCGCCAAAACTCCTTTACCACCAGAACGAGTCGCATACATCAACATAGCACCATTAGGTGCAACACTGGGCGACTCATCCAAAGCCGTTTCTGACAGAATGCGTAAATTTCCGGATTCAAGATCTTGAGCAGCGATATGGTAGTTAGAACCAGGACGCTTGTTCAACATCACCAAACTTTTACCATCTGGAGAAACACGACCGCGAGCATTGTAATCGCCGTCGAAGGTTACACGTTC
>CAZICR010000292.1:0-4602 GCA_964537795.1 uncultured Cellvibrionaceae bacterium
GACTGCATGGATGCAGGAAGGTAGGGCAACGCAGGAGCAGTTGCCGAGGGGAGGGTTAGGGTGGGGTCATCATTTCTGACGAATACGATTCACTATAGAAGTGGTTGAACAATTATCAAAAAACGAAAGCACTTTAACTTCACCACCATAAGATTTAATCAGATCCGCACCAACAACCTGATCTTCTTTGTAGTCACCGCCTTTCACCAGGACATCCGGCTTTAAACGACGTAATAAACGTTCCGGAGTATCTTCATCAAAAGACACCACCCAGTCCACTGAGCCCAAACCGGCAAGAACAGTCATGCGCCTGTCGAGCGTATTAATCGGGCGACCTTCACCTTTCAAACGTTTGATAGATGCATCGCCGTTAACCGCAACAATCAATCGGTCACCCTGTTTGCGGGCATCATCCAAATAGCCCACATGGCCAGCATGAATAATGTCGAAACAACCATTGGTAAAAACAATTTTTTCACCGGATGCACGTGCATCTTCCAGCGCCATGAGCAATTGATCCTCACTCACCACACCCCGCTCAACACCTTGTTCGGAAATAATTGCTCTGCGTAATTCAGGCACGCTCACAACAGCCGTACCCTGTTTACCTACTACAATCCCAGCAGCTAAGTTAGCCAAGGCGACTGAATGAGGTAAATCCAAACCTGTTGAAAGGCTGGCAGCCAATGTGGCGATAACTGTATCTCCAGCACCCGTCACATCAAAAACTTCACGCGCACGTGCAGGTAAATGCAATTCGGGCTGATTGCGACGTAACAATGTCATACCATGTTCGCCACGCGTGATTAACAAACTGTCGAGACTCAATCTCTCCATCAGGAGGTTACCCTTAGCGACCAAAGTCGCTTCATCACGGCAAGGGCCAACCACATTTTCAAATTCCAGCAAATTGGGCGTTAATAAAGTAGCACCCTTATAAAGTTCAAATTGATTGCCTTTGGGATCAACCAACACAGGAACCCCTACACTTTTTGCCAAGGCAATTAATGATTGGCAATCCTGCAATGTGCCTTTGGCATAATCAGACAAAATTAATAGATTAACTTGTGTTAATTGATGGCGGGTTTTATTGAAGATTTGATTCACATCCTGGCTATGAAATTTTTCTTCAAAATCCATACGCAATAACTGTTGGTGGCGACTGGTCACACGCAATTTGGTAATGGTTGGACTGTCGGTAGCAATCTGCAAGGATGCATTAATACCTGCAGCCTTCAAACGTTGTTGCAAGATTTCGCCCGCCTCATCAGCACCTACGACCCCCACTAAAGAAACCTGTGCCCCCAAGGCAGCCATGTTCAATGCAACGTTGGCTGCACCACCCGGGCGATCATCTTTTTGTGAAATTTTAACGACAGGAACCGGGGCCTCCGGTGAAATACGGCTGCTAGCACCATGCCAATACCGATCCAACATGACATCCCCCACAACCAACACTCTCGCTTGTTCAAACAAGGGCAATATTAATTGCATAAAACATCCTTTGACGGCTGGGATTAAACTTCAAATTTGGATTCATACAAACGAGTGTATTGCCCTTGTCTAGCCAACAATTCCGCATGGCTACCCTCTTCGACAATTTCTCCATTTTCCATTACCAATATTCGGTCTGCATTTTCAATAGTAGATAACCTGTGCGCAATTACAAAGGTTGTTCGACCTTTCATAATTCGCATCAACGCCTGTTGGATATAATACTCTGATTCATTGTCCAAAGCAGAGGTTGCTTCATCAAGAATTAAAATCGGCGCGTCTTTCAACAGAGCTCTGGCAATAGCCAACCGCTGTCGTTGCCCACCTGATAAACGACCACCTGATTCACCAATAAGCGTAGCAAAGCCCTCTGGCAATTGTTCAATAAACTCTGTCGCATAAGCAGCATCAGCCGCCGCTTTTATTTCATCCATGGGAGCATGCTGTTTACTACCATAAGCGATATTAGCAGCCACTGTCTCGTTAAAAAGTGTTACTTGTTGATTAACCAACGCAATCTGTTGGCGAAGATTTTGTAATTTGTAATCCTGAACAGGCACACCATCAATTAAAATTCTTCCTTCATGTGCATCGTAAAAACGACTGATCAAATTCACCAAAGTCGACTTGCCACTTCCGGTTTTACCCACTAACGCAATAACCTCACCTGCGTTGACTTTGAGATTGATATTTTTCAAAGTGGGATGATCTTGTTGAGAATAAGTAAAGCCAACTCTTTCAAACTCAAGATTTCCTTTAACTCTTTCCACTTCAAAAGTGCCATGATCTTTTTCAGATTCAGTGTCCAGCATATGAAAAACACTCTCAGCGGCCGCTACACCTTTTAAAATAATCGGAGCAACTTCCCCCAATTTTCTGGCGGCAGGCATAATCGCAGCAGCGGCTGTCATATAAGCAACAAATTTTGCAGGATCTTTTATTTCCATAAATGTCAGTGCAACAAAAATAAGAAAAGCAATTGCCAAGGCAACCAACAAATGAATAATCGGTGTATTGGCAGCAGAGGTCACTACAATTTTCATATTTTGTTTCAAGTTGCTTTGGCTGGTTTTTTCAAATCGTTCCTTTTCGTATTTTTCACCACCAAAGCTTCTCATGACTTTAAAACCACCAATCATTTCATTGGTAATTTGTGCAAGATCACCTACCAGTATTTGCACTTTTTTACTTAAGCGACGCAAACGCTTGCCAACAATCATCACAATAAAACCAATCAGCGGAGCTATCACCACAAACACCATAGTAAGTCGCCAGTCCATATACAGAAGCTGTGCAAATAAAAATATAACCGTCAAACCTTCACGCAAGCCTATCTTGATAGCATCAGTAGCGGCCGACGTCACACCATTGATATTGTAAGTGATCAGCGAAATCATATGCCCTGAGGTATTTTGATCGTAAACAGCATTGGGAAGTCTCGTCATATGACCAAACACTTCAACTCGCAATTGATGTACTACATGCAATGCAATCTTCGACATAAAGTAGACGCCAATGAAAGCACCAAAACTTCTGAGCAAGGTAATACCAATCACCTGCAAAGGAATCATATATCGATCTGCGGGATTATTAGCTGAAATAACATTAATCAAATCTTCTAACAACTGCACAAACAAATTATTGGAAAATGCGTAAAGAATGAACCCCACAAAACTAATAATAAAAAAACCAATAAAAGGTTTGACGTAAGTGAGCAAGCGTTTGTAAATAAGCCATGCAGATTTCTCTGATATCTTAGCCTTCATTTTTGTTACCTGTGACTTGCATAATGTTAGGACTATTTTTTTGAGAGTTTTTATTTTGAGTCTGTACAGCAGAAATTAACCCTACCGGAATCCAGAATAAAAACCATTTAAAATCAATTTCCCAAAAGAACCCTCGATAATCAAACATTGAAGCAATTAATCCAAACATCAACCACAAATACAACGGCATCAATATTTCAGACGACCTAAATTTTTGCAGCACATAAAACACATGAACCAATGCCAAAATTAAACCGATCAAGCCTGTACGATAAAAAGTATCCAACCAAACATTGTGTGCATGATTAAACACATCCACATCAGGAATAATTATTCGCCCCTCTTTTTCCAAACCTATACCTAACAAAAGATGTTCATTCACCGAACGGAAAAAGACCTCTTGCCAAATGATATCCCGCAAACCTGAACCGAAGCGATCGGGTACGAAAGCCATTACTTGAGACCAATTTATTATTAGAACCAAGATACTCAAAAGGACTAACCCCGCCAAAATTCCCATTTTTTGTTTGGACATTCCAATATAAAAACATGCCATTAAAGAAGTGATGACCAAAGCCAGCAAAGCACCACGACTCTGGGAAAGAAATAAAGGCAAGAGCAAGCACACGAGTACCAATCCATAATGCAAGGATTGCTTAAATGTGTTGGCTTTTAGCCACTGACAAAAGGCCAATAAACTTAATATTCCAAAAAGCACACCTAATTCATTAGGATTACGCGCAACCAAAAGACCATTTAACCGTGAGGTAATAGAGTTATCTCCATAAAAAGCCAATAAATTTATTAAAGCAAAGAAACATCCTAGCAGTAACAGCAACTCCAGCAAGTAATTCCAATCCGTTTTTCGTTGACTGAAGAACCAATTGATACCACACAACCAAACAGCCAAGACGATCCATTGAATAACAAAAAAATCTGTTTTGGGAACAGGCGACCAAATACTGGTTAATGCGGCATACGCCGCGAAGATCAACGCCAAACCAGTAAACCATCCTCCATAGGCCCGAAAATCAGGTTTGCGAAATGGCAGCACGCACAACAATGGCAATAGAAACCCTAGAGCAAAAACGGTTTGTACGCCATCACGAGAGGGCGCCCATATAAAAGAGGTTAAAAAAAATAAAAATCCAACAGCAATCCAGTTCAGAATTTTTTCTTCACGATATTGACGATTGGTAAAAAAACTCAATTTCATATATTTCTCTATTGAAACTTCTGTAGGATGCTGTGGAGCGAAGCGATACGCATCGTTTTAAAAATTAATTTGATGCGTATCGCTTCGCTCCACAGCATCCTACGGTTATTGCTCATGCCTTTTGTA
>CAZICR010000293.1:0-4600 GCA_964537795.1 uncultured Cellvibrionaceae bacterium
GTATTTGTGAAGATTTCGTCTGCCACTCATCAACAAAATGATTGCGAATTCCCCTCGCAAGACGGCCGCTAAATGCCCGTGTTAAAGCAGTGTATTTTGCATCATTACTGAAAAGTTTTTCTTTATGGACATTACTGGCATTGGATTCATTGCAAGCCAGGAATGCAGTGCCAATTTGCACTGCTTGTGCACCTAAAATCATCGCAGCAGCTATCCCTTTCGCATTGACTATGCCGCCTGCAGCAATGACCGGAATTTTTACTTTTGCAGCGACCGTTGGAATTAATGCAAATGTTCCAGTAAGAGAATCTTCTGAAGAGCGCAAAAAAGAAACCCTATGCCCACCCGCTTCAAAACCTGTAGCAACTAACAAATCTACACCTGCACTTTCCATAACCAATGCTTCATCAATTGTGGTAATCGTACCTAGGGTCACAATATTTCTACGTTTGCACTCCTGCAAAACCTCTCTTGATGGAATACCGTACACAAAACTAAACACTGCCGGCTTCACCGCCAATAGAGCATCAATTTGGTCTTCAAATTTGAAACCAAATCGTTCGGGTTGTGCGGGTGATTTAAGTCCAAGCTGTTGATAATAAGGCTGAAAAATTTTCAATGATTGTTGAAATTTTTCAGCCGTAAATGAAGATGCATCTTGATCCTGATTGGATACCCATAAATTCAATGCAAAAGGTTTTTTTGTTTGTTGATGCAGTGTTTTACCCAGTTCACGAATATCCGCAGGGCTTAAATGATGCACACCGTAAGAGCCCAAGCCACCTGCTTCTGAAACAGCTATGGTCAGTTGTGTTGATGACAAGCCACCACCAAAAGGCCCTTGAATAATGGGATATTGAATTCCCAAACGATGAGCAACGGCTGTTTGTGACCACATATCAATGCTCCTTTTATTAAATTGCATCGAATTTGATATTTGAGAGTGAGTGGTGCTTACTATAAGTAGTTAGGTTACAATTTGTAACCACATAACCGATTGTAACTCAAAAAAATGGGTTACCATTCGGTAACTTGAAAACCAACTTGTAACCACCAAAACCAATCATCGCCGGAGATTTATCATGGTGAAAATGCGCAAAAGCAAAGTTGAACCACCACCGGGAGAATGCCCACTTTCAGGTTGCATGAAATTTATTCGCGGCACCTGGACACCACATATCATTTGGTATCTCAAAGCCAATCCCAGAAGGTTCAGCGAATTAAAAGCCGACATCACTGGCATATCGGCAAAAGTGCTTTCTGCCCGATTAAAAGAAATGGAAGATATTGGTGTCATTCACCGCGAAGTGATGGATACATCGCCACCCACAGTGGAATATTCTCTAACAGAACTGGGACGCGAATTACAACCAGCAATTGCTGCAATTGTTAATGTAGGACAAAAATTGAAAATGAAAAAACTGGCAAAAAAGTAAATTTCTTATCTCAAATAATGCAGAACCTGTCCCGCAAAGGGTTTTTCCAAATAAGCATGGGTATCAGGTTTTTTCTGCGTATGCTCAAATCCAAGCTGCACCATTTTTTTACTGAAACGAGCATGATTGCCACGACCTGGATCCACAACAATAATTTCACAATGAGGCGCAGCGTGTTGCTGCAAAAAATTTGCCAGCAATTCAACATGTTCTGCTTCGTATAAAATATCACTACCAATAATGACATCAAATTTTCCAAGATTGGTCTCAGCATCTGCCCATCCTGTCCGAACGAAAGGAATTACATCGCCTTTATTGAGTTTAATATTTTCAGTTAAAAAATTTTCAACTTCAGGATGATAGTCAGTCGCCGTAATATTCGCATTACGTTTATTTAATAAGTGACTGGCTAATGCAATGCCACAACCCACTTCCAGAATTCGTTTACCCGCAATCTCAAAGTCAACCATCTCACGTGCCAATACTTGACCTGACGCCCAAACAATTCCAAAGAGTGGCCAGGATGCAGAAGAAATACCTAAATCAGCGGCTTCACCTGAATCATCTGAAAATTCCTGATTATCGCGAAGACTTCGCAAGTGAATGTCGATATTGCCAAACTCAATAGTTTGATATCGAAAGCGTAGAGATGACATTTTTGTAGCCCTTGTTAATTGGGTGAAGCACAAAAAATTTGCGCTCATCTCAAATTGAAATAACTTTAAGAAGATTATTTAATGGTCATTGCTACAACAGTGGCCAGACTGACAAATACTATTGTCGGTCCCCACACAATCATCATTCTATAAATATCTAAGTGTTTAGTGTATAGCCTAAAGAGTGTTATTACTAACATTGCCAAAAATAGAGGAATACCCCAAATTATTAAGTAATAACCAGCTGCATGAATCCCCCAACCATTACCCGAAATTGCTGTAATAATAAGCTTTGTATAAAGCACTAAAGATATAAGCCCAATTATCACTTCCAAAACAACAGATGTTCTATGTCTAGGTGAAATCATTTTTCTTCAACTAAATATTCTATTAAAACTCCCATATTTTTTATGAACGCTGCAGTTGAAATTCCCATAACAGGATTTTCTGTTGGATAAGGTGATGTGTCCCATTTATCGCCCACCATGGTATTCGCATATTGATTATCAGGAGTGGTTTTGGGTGGATGGCCCATATAGGGGTTAGTCGTGTAATACAAAGGGGTCGGCCAATACCCTTCCTGATTCAAACTTTGAATCAATTGGTTTGTTTCTTCCGTTAAAGATGATGGTTCTTTATTCATTTGGGCACGAAAATTCAAATCAGAAAAACTGACCTTTCCTATTGTAAAAAATCTTGGCAAGTTTAATTTTATATGCTCATTCAGAGGTGATTGTTGACTGGCTTCTACGGGTGGTGTTGCCAATGCCGATTGATAAGCTTGGCGCAACGCAGCAACATTTATTTTCGCGGCAGATTTGTAGTGCGCCAACATATTTCCCTGAGTGTAATCGGCATAATATTCGCCATTCACCACATTCGACCCGCGGCGATGCGTATAAATAGCTTTATCGGTTTTTAACTCAACAAAACTTGGATGACTGCGGCCTTCTAGCAGCGATTTATCTTTCACTTCCAGTGATTCCAACCAATCCAGGGCTTCAGGAATTCTGGCTAAAAATTTGCTGTCGCCGGTTAAACGATAAAACTTGATTAATTGCAAAATATTTTCTGCAGTCGTGGGCGTGTGCAAACTTTTTGGCTCATAAGAACGTGCCGCAGCTGGCTCCAACTCCACAGTATATTGCAAGGCCCACCCAGGCTGTGGCTGCCCCTGTTGAGTCACCAAAAAACTATTCATCGCACGGATTATAGGTTCACGTACGCGTTTTTCGCGTAATGTTTGATAACACATCAACAAAAAATCGATATTTTCTGCTGCAACATCATCATTAAATGTAATGAATGAAGAATAATCTGGATGATCTTTATAGGGATGATCAAACTTCAATGGAAATCGCTGAGGCCAGCCACCAATCGGATACTGGCTGTTGAGTATAAAATCAATTGCACGATTCAAAGCAGCGCGATATTTTTTATCCGATTTTTCCAAATATAATCGCAATAAAAATTTTGCAGCTTCTGCGGTTCCACCATCATCAAAAGTAGCGTTACCATAATAATGTTGGAACTCCTCCAATCGCCAGGCATGTTTGCCTATAGTGGCGTACCATTTCTTTAATGATTTTTCTCCCGCAAAATCTGCAACATAATTCCAACCTCCGCTGGGATCTTGCGCATGGATAATCGCATTCGCCACCTTTTCCGCCGCCACATAATAATATTCATCATTTGTTGCATGATAAGCATCCAGAAACAAATGCCCTACTGATGCAGTTCCTGGCGGCTGCATCCAGATCATAGTTCGATTAGCTTCAAGCTCGCCCCATTGCCGTGAAAAATCCGGCAAGTACGACCAGACAAAACCACCGCGATAACTAACTTTGTCCAACATAAACTGACTGGCAGTTTTCATTGTTGAAGTAACTTGTTCTGAGCTAATTTGCCTTTTCAAAGACTCATTGGAGCTAGAGTCAAGTGCACTTACTAAACCTGGCTGTAAGAGAACTGCGCATACAAGAATTAATAAACCTTTGAGCATGTGTGCGACACCCTATTCGATAACTTACAGAAGCATAGCCTATAGTTGATATAGGTGCCGAAAATTAACATGACTTTTGGTTAAACGAACCATTTAGTAAAAATCACAAGTTTGCACATATAAAAATTATTTTTTACGTCGTCAAATGTAGAAGATTTACTATTTAAACTCGTCATTGGCGCAATAATAATTTCTATGAAAACAGATGTTCTTCAACCGGTGGTTAATTGTGTCAAAAGTCAAAAACTGAGTGAGTGAATCTATAGTGTTATGATTCAGTAGCAATAAAAAAAGGCGATCCGAAGATCGCCTTTTTCAACTCACCGAGGGGAATTACCAGCCAGTGATTTCTTTCAAAGCCTTGCCTATATCGGCCAAGCTCTTAACAGTTTTAACACCAGCATCTTCCAGTGCAGCAAACTTCTCGTCCGCAGTACCTTTACCACCAGAGATAATCGCACCAGCATGACCCATGCGCTTACCAGCAGGTGCAGTTACACCAGCGA
>CAZICR010000294.1:0-4578 GCA_964537795.1 uncultured Cellvibrionaceae bacterium
TTCGTTGGCTTGGGATTTTTTGGGCCAGGCCATTGCAAGGTAGCCTCTGACGCGCGTAACCGGTGAGTCGATCACTAATTCGCGTGGTGTTTTTGCGTCGAAAGTATTAAGCAGGCTGCATTTGTCGCCAGTTTTTTTGCAGGCTTTTTTCATTTGTTTTTCAGCATCGGCTTTGGAAAAATCGGAAGCCCAGGAAATTAATCCGGTCGAGTTATTCACAAACTGAATCAGATGAGTGTTACCTGAGGTTTGTCCAATATCACAATCGACACCTGTATCTTTTTTGCAGCGATCCAGGAATTGTTTTTTTGTGCTTTCAAAATCTTTGCCGCCGGTTACTAACCAGACTTTGCCTTGCCATTTTGCATCCACAGCGGTTTTGGGCCAGCCAACTATGCCGTAGCTATAGGTCTCTATGGTCTTGGGGGAATAATTATCCTGAGGAAGGTGATGCATAAACTGGTCAACGGGTAACCATTCTGCCTCTACCGAAAACAGATGTTTGATAACACAATTGGGGCGAACACATTGGGTCAGCACATTGTCTTTGGCCTTGGCTTTGTTTTCGCCCCAGGCCACATAGAGAAATCCGTCGGGGTTTTGAGCCACCGCGATGCTAGTGTTGTAGCCGCTACTGGCGATGGTGCAACCCGCTCGCATGACCGCATTACAGGCTGCCAAGGCTGTGGCTTCGGCCGCCTTGGCTTCGTCGTGTTGCCAACTCGCCCATACATCGTTGGCTTCCGGGTGCCAGGCCACGGCTAAATGGTTGGAAACCCAGCGGTGTGGTGTGGTGTCTTGATATTGCTCCTGAGCCGCAGCCGCGCCTTGTTGCATGCCATCTTCGATAATCTGGCGTTCCTGAGCGCGTTGCCTGGCCATGTCCTCCTCATAAGAAGGTTGTGCGTAAGCTATTGATGTCAAAGCGATTGCGCCGAGAAACATCCAGCGAATTAACTGCAGGGCTTTGGATTTTGCTGATGACATTGCCGGTTCCTTTTATTTGTTTTGGTAATCGTTTATCGGTCTGATGACTGTGAGGGATTCATGGCCGACGCTAGCCTAAAATTTATAGCCTGTTTGTTAAATTTTGTCCTGAACAAAACCAACTTCAAATATGTATAATCAGCGCTCCTTGCGGTCTGGCTTGAAATTCTTTCTGCCGGCCCCACCTTGTCTTTACCACAGGAAGCTGATTCGTGAATTTTTTTGTTTTTGTCGCCCAGGAGTGGATCCTGGTCAGTGTGTTGATAGTATTGGTCTACTTTTATTATTGGCGAGAAAGGAGCAAAAGCGGTGTACCGCTTTCAGCTCATGAAGCAACTTTGTTATTGAATAAGGATGAAGCGGTCATAGTGGATTTGCGTGAGGCCGCTGATTTCCGCGCAGGGCACATAGTGAATTCCTTGAATATCCCTTACAACAAAATTATCGGTGATACTTCCGAGCTGACAACGCACAAAGACAAAATTTTAATTTTGGTAGACAAGCTCGGGCAACATGCTGGCACAGTAGGGCGCAAACT
Organism: uncultured Cellvibrionaceae bacterium; assembly: GCA_964537795.1. Classification (GTDB taxonomy): domain Bacteria; phylum Pseudomonadota; class Gammaproteobacteria; order Pseudomonadales; family Cellvibrionaceae; genus Cellvibrio. Next base: position 1,526 of record CAZICR010000294.1, read on the forward strand.
GGGTAAAGAAGGCTTTCAGGTGCGTCGATTGAGCGGCGGAATTTCCGAGTGGCAATCACAAAGCTTGCCATTGTCAAAAGGTAAAAAATCCTGACGGAATCATTATGCCGCGAATTATTATGTATACCACTGCCATCTGCCCTTATTGCAACAATGCAAAAAAATTGTTGCAACAAAAAGGCGTGAACTGGGAAGAAGTTCGTGTGGATGCAGAGCCGGGATTGCGTCAGGAAATGATGGAAAAAAGTGGTCAACGTACTGTGCCACAAATTTGGATCGATGATTTTCATGTCGGCGGATTTACGGATCTCTGGGCTTTGGATAAAGCCGGGAAATTGGATCCCCTGCTGAAAGCAAAATAAAAAACTACTAGATGAGAAAGATATGACTACAGAAAATAATCAAGCAGAAGCGCAGACGCCGGCGTTTGCCATTCAACGAATTTATTTGAAAGATATTTCATTCGAAACACCCATGGGACTGGAAGCGTTCACCAAAGCGTTCAAACCCGCCATCCAACAGGATATGAATATTCAGGTCGCGCAAGCGGGTGATGATCTGTTCGAAGTGGTTTTACTATTGACTATAACTGCACGTATAGACAATCGCGCTGTGTTTCTGGTTGAAATCAAACAAGCCGGATTGTTTGCGATTTCCGGTTTTGAAGGGCCACAACTTTCGCATATGATCCACACGGCTTGTCCGCATATTTTATTCCCTTATGCCCGCGAAGCCGTTGACAGTATTTTAACTCGCGGTGGTTTTCCGCCTTTGATGTTAGCTCCGATTAATTTTGATGCCGTTTTTGCTCAGGCAATAGAAGCCGCCAGAGAACAAAAAGTGACAGATACACCAGAAACCGTCAACTAAACCTGCATCATGACTTTGGATCAAACGCAGATAAATTCCCTGGTAAAAAAAATACCGGATTTGCGTTTTGATCTACAAGATTCAAACTGGCTGAATGATAAAGATCTTCAGGCGTATCTCGATTTTTACCAACTCCACTTCCATTCACAATTTCCAGGATTGCGCCATGGTTTTGGTGGAATAGCGGCGCAGGGCTTTCGCATAGCGACCCATTATTGGCTACCGGAAAACCCAAAAGGTACATTGTTGATTATGCACGGCTACTACGACCACACAGGTTTGTTTGGCAATGCAATTCGTTTGGGATTGGAACAAAACCTTGCAGTCATTATGTTTGATTTACCGGGGCATGGTTTAAGCAGCGGCGAAAAAATTTCCATTGATTCATTTAATCGTTATGCTGATGTACTAAATGATATTTTATGTAAGTCACACGCCCATTTACCGCAACCATTCTTTGCCTGGGGCCAAAGTACAGGTGCGGCAATTTTATTAAATCATTTATGGCGATATGAAACCCTAGAAAAATCGCCCATCAAATTTGCCAAGCATATTTTATTTGCGCCATTGATATTGCCCAGAGAGTGGAAAAAAGGTCACATGCTCTATTGGCTTATCCATAAATTTATAAAGCGCATTCCACGCAAGCCTTCAGAAAACTCACACGATAAAAATTTTTTGCACTTTGTTGATCATCAAGACCCACTGCAAACACACCATTTATCCGTCACTTGGGTCGGCGCCATGAAAGCTTGGGACGAACAATGCAGAAATTTTACGTCACTATCCAATCAGGTCTATATAGTGCAGGGCTCTGGAGATCGCACAGTGGACTGGCAATATAATTTGCAACAATTAAAACGTTTATTACCCAATGCAAAAATCGACATCATTGATCAAGCCAAACATCAACTGGTTAATGAAATACCTGAATTCCGTCAAATTGCTTTTACAAAAGTGATTGACTATTTATCATTTTAATAACTTTTTAAGGAGACCATTTTGCAACGTCAATTCAAAGATTATTTACTGATCCTGCTAAAAGGATTGTGCATGGGTGCTGCCGATGTTGTGCCGGGTGTATCTGGTGGAACTATTGCGTTTATCACCGGTATTTATGATGAATGGTTAAATTCACTCAAACGCTGTACGCCTGCTGTGTTGCTAATGATTAAACGCGAAGGCATCAAAAAAACCTGGGAATATATTAACGGTAATTTTTTGGTTGCACTTTTCGGTGGAATTTTAATTAGTTTAAAAACTTTTGCTGCTGTAGTCTTGTTTGCAATGGACACTTATCCAATACTGGTTTGGGCATTTTTCTCCGGCCTGGTGGCCGCCTCAATTTATCTATTGGTTCGTGAACAACGCGGCTGGGGGATTATTGAAATTGTTGGCCTTCTGTTCGGAATCGCTTTTATTCTTGCCATTTCTTATATGGCCCCATCGCAATTACCTGCACATGGTTGGATTTTATTTTTAGGTGGATTTGTTGCCATCTGCGCAATGATTCTTCCCGGTATTTCGGGCAGCTTTATTTTATTGTTAGTGGGTTTATACCCCGTATTTTTGCAAGCTATCCATCATATGGAAATCATCAAATTATTATGGTTTGGTGCAGGTTGCATTACCGGTCTGGTAGTTTTCTCACGTTTTTTATTGTGGTTATTAAATGCCTACCACACCCAAACACTTGCAGTGTTGATCGGTTTTTTAATCGGCTCACTCAGTGTCACCTGGCCTTGGAAACAGGCATTACTAACCACAGTCGATAGCCATGGCAGAACTGTTGTATTGCAACAGGAAAATTTGAATCCTTTAAATTATTTTGCGGTGACGGGTAATGAACCCACTATTGTTTGGGCAATCGTTTGGGCGCTGATAGGCGTAGGATTGGTTGCAGGTGTAGAGTTAACTGCGAATTGGTTGAAGAAAAGACAAGCCTAAAATTAATTGGGGCGCAATGCGCCCCATACTGCAAATGATCAAAACAAAACTCGACAACGAATAGTGCCCGGAATTGCTTTTAATTGTTCCAGTGCTGCCTCACTGTATTCACCATTAATATCCACCACTACATAACCGACTTTGTCATTGGTTTGTAGATATTGTGATGCGATATTAATTTTGTTATCGGAAAATATTTTATTGATAGCGGACAAAATTCCGGGAACGTTGGCGTG
>CAZICR010000295.1:0-4562 GCA_964537795.1 uncultured Cellvibrionaceae bacterium
GCTTTGAGAATTTCACAAGAGTAATAACTATGAATTGGCAATGGTTTCATCGATTAGGTTCCCCTCGCTGGTTTTATGAAAAAACGACTCGCTGGTTACCCTGGATCGGAATTTTTACTTTTAGCTTATTGATTGTCGGAATTATTTGGGGATTAGCTTTTGCCCCTATGGATTATCGTCAGGGCAATAGTTATCGCATTATTTATATTCATATGCCCGTTGCTGTACTTGCGATGGCGGGCTATTACGTTATGGCCATTGCAGGTGCTGTCGGTTTGATCTGGCGAATGAAAATGGCATTCATTGTGATGGTATCCGCGGCACCCGTTGGTGCAATGTTAACTTTTTTAGGTTTGGCAACGGGATCTATTTGGGGTAAACCTACATGGGGCACCTGGTGGGAGTGGGATGCGCGCATTACATCCATGTTGGTTCTGTTCTTTCTTTATATGGGGGTTATTGCATTGCAACAAGCCTATCAACATCGCGACACAGCAGATAAAGCCTGTGCAATTTTATCCTTGGTTGGCATGGTCAATATCCCCATCATATATAAATCCGTAGATTGGTGGCACACACTGCATCAACCGGCAACGATCAAAATTGTGGGCGAATCCACTATTGATCCATCGATGAAATATCCTTTGTTTATTATGCTGCTCGGCCTCTATGCGTTTTTTACTTTTACGGTGATTTTATTCACGCGTGTTGAGATTTTGCGTCGAGAAGAACGTAGTCAATGGGTAAAAGATTTATTAATACACAACAAAAGAGGTCAGTGATATGTTTCAATTTGAATCGCTTGCTGATTTTATTGCGATGAAAGGTCATGGGCCTTATGTATGGTCTGCTTATGCCATTACTCTGACAGGTTTTGCCTATCTGGTGTGGGCACCAATCAAAACTTATCGCGATATGGTTAAACGTGAACTCAAGAAAAAAAGTCGAGAAGAAAATGCATCCAATTAGAAAACAGCGATTATATATGGTGTTGTTTATTGTCATTTTTTCAAGCTTGGCCATTGGCTTGATTATCTATGCATTACGGGAAAATCTGAATTTGTTTTATCCTCCCAGTAAAATTGTATCCGGAGAGGTTCCTCATAATGTGAATATTCGCGGTGGTGGTTGCGTTAAGCCCGGAAGTGTTCAACGTTCGGATCAAAACCTTGATGTGAATTTTGTGATTACCGATGGTGTAGCGGATGTAAAGGTATTTTTCAGCGGCATACTGCCTGATTTGTTTGCTGAAGGCGAAGCCGCTGTCATTAACGGAAAAATAAATGAGAAAGGCGAATTTCTTGCCGATGAAGTTCTGGCAAAACACGATGAAAATTATATTCCACCCGAAGTAGCCGAAGGCATGCAAAAAGCAGGCGGTGAGCATCAGAAAACTTGCGAGACACTAAATTATGCCCGCTAATTGGTTAAGCCTCATGCCTGAAGTTGGGCAATTATCGTTAATTATTGCTTTTTGTTTTGCGACACTTTTATTTGTTCTTCCCATGTGGGGCAGTTACCGCAATAACATTTTATTTATGCTGAGCGCACGTAGTTTTGCAGCTGGATTTTTTATCTTTGTCTTGATCTCATTTTTATGTTTGGTTTGGTCTTTTACACAAAATGATTTTTCGGTTGCGTATATTGCTAAAAATTCCAACTCTCTTTTACCTTTGCATTACAAAATCAGCGCGGTATGGGGCGGGCACGAAGGTTCGCTTTTATTATGGATCTTGATGTTGTCTGGCTGGACTTTTGCCGTTGCCATTTTTAGTCGATCTTTACCATTGCAATTGCAAGCACGGGTATTGTCAGTGATGGGATTTATTGCCATAGGTTTTGCACTTTTTATTTTGTTGACATCCAATCCTTTCGACCGGATTTTGCCCATACCTCCTGAGGATGGCAGCGATTTAAATCCCTTGTTACAAGACATAGGTTTGATTATTCACCCGCCGGTTTTATACATGGGTTATGTAGGGCTCAGCGTAGTATTTGCATTTGCTATTGCAGCTTTGTTGACAGGTAGAATGGATAGCGCCTGGGCGCGTTGGTCCAGACCCTGGGCAATTATTGCTTGGGGTTTTCTATCCATGGGAATTGCATTGGGCAGTTGGTGGGCTTATTACGAATTGGGTTGGGGTGGCTGGTGGTTTTGGGATCCGGTTGAAAATGCATCCTTTATGCCCTGGTTAGTGGGTACCGCATTAATACACTCTTTAGCGGTGACTGAAAAACGTGGTCTATTTAAAAGTTGGACAATTTTATTGGCAATTTTTGCTTTCTCACTGAGTTTGCTGGGAACATTTTTGGTTCGCTCGGGAGTATTAACTTCTGTACATGCCTTCGCCAATGATCCTGAACGTGGTTTATTTATATTGGGCTTTTTATTTGTGGTTGTTGGGTCATCTTTGGTGCTCTACGCATTGCGTGCACCGGTTGTTAAAAGCGAACAGGGTTTTAATTGGATATCACGCGAAACTTTTTTGCTTAGCAATAATATTTTATTGATGATTGTGATGCTGGTGGTGTTGGTGGGAACTTTGTATCCATTAATTGCGGATGCATTGGATTTGGGGAAAATTTCTGTAGGGCCGCCCTTTTTCAATTTATTTTTTCTGCCCATAATGGGGTTATTGGCTCTACTTATGGCTGTTGGCCCCATTTTAAATTGGAAAAAAACACAACTGTCTTTACTTAAAACCATATTAATAAAACCCTGGTTTATCAGTCTAATCATAGGTGCAGTTTTTCCAATACTCTACGGCGATGAATACTTTATTTTTGTTGCCCTTGCAGTGTTTATCGCCAGCTGGATTGCAACTGTGCTGGTGTCTGATTTGATTTATCGCTTGCGCCATGCTGATAATTTATTGTCCGGCCTAAAAAAATTAAGTGTCAGTTATTACGCTATGTGTATAGCTCATTTGGGTATTGGTGTTACGACTATCGGCATTGTATTGAGTAGCTACTATAGTCACGAAAGAGATTTGCGTTTGGAAGTAGGGCAGTCGATTGAAATTGCCCCTTACACATTCACCTTAAAATCCTTAACGCCAATAAAAGGTGATAACTATATTGCTGATCAAGCTGATATTGAAGTGCAAAAAAATAAACAATTTCTTGAAATGTTATATCCGCAAAAGCGCCGTTATCTTGCCTCGGGTAGTGTAATGACAGAAGTTGCTTTGGATGCAGGGCTATTTCGTGACATCTATATTGCTATGGGGGAAAAGTTGTCGGATAACGCTTGGGCTATGCGCCTTCATGTAAAACCGTTTATCCGCTGGATTTGGCTGGGAGCGATTTTTATGGCACTGGGTTCACTATTAGCGGTAATTGATAAACGCTATCGTTCAAAAGCAACGGAATAGAAAATGACAAAACAACGTCTGATTTTATTAATTCCTCTCGCAATTTTTTTATTATTGGGAATTTTATTTTGGAGAGGGCTTTCACTGAACCCCGGTGAAATGCCTTCCGCCTTATTAAACAAACCGGTTCCGGTTTTTACTCTTCCAGTATTACCCGCAGAAGAAAATCCAAAACAATTGGTGCAAGCCAGCAATCAGGATTTAGTTGGTCAGGTCAGTTTATTAAATGTCTGGGCAACCTGGTGTACCACTTGCCGTATCGAACATGAATTCCTCAACAAATTAAAAGCGCAGGGTATAAAAATATACGGAATTAATTACAAGGATAATCAGGAAGCAGCCCAACGATGGCTTCAGGAATTACATAATCCTTATATATTTTCTATTTTTGATGAACAAGGTTTGTTAGGTATCGATTTGGGAGTCTTCGGCGCCCCGGAAACTTTTGTTATTGATAAAAAAGGCGTCATTCGTTACAAACATGTCGGCGATGTTAATGAACAAGTCTGGACTAAAGATTTGGAACCTTTGGTGAAGCAATTGGAGAGTGAATAATTTAATAGGGATTGTTTATGCCATTCACTCCAATTCACATGGGGCCTGGAATCTTCATTAAAGCTTTATTACAAAGCAGTTTTAGTTTGATGGTTTTTGGTTGGACACAAATTGTCATGGATATTCAACCTTTAATCACCATGATTATTGGTCACGGGCATATTCACGGATTTACCCATACCTATTCAGGAGCAATTTTAATCGCTCTATTTTCTGCAGTTACCGGAAAATATTTGTCCCAGCTTGGATTAAAGATTTTAGAGATTGATACTAAAGATGCTGGAAATATTCCCTGGTGGATTTGTTTTCTGAGTGCATTTATTGGTAGCTTCAGTCATGTGTTTCTCGACAGTATTATGCATACTGATGTCCAACCATTTTACCCATTCACATTCGATAATCCATTCCATGGATTTATCTCTGTATGGATCTTACATAAAGTGTGTTTGTATTCAGGACTTGTTGGTGCAGTGATTTATTATTTGGTTGTGGTTTGGAAAAAGAAAATTTGATATTCGTTAATCAACAAGTCTTGCTTGGCTCATTAGCTGTACTCAGCTAAAATACCCGAGTTATTTAGTCAGGTAATCCAGTTAATCGAGGTGTGTTATGGATGTGTTAGAAACCATCAAG
>CAZICR010000296.1:0-4556 GCA_964537795.1 uncultured Cellvibrionaceae bacterium
CTGCTGCGAATGCTACTTGACACGCTTGATGAACTGCTGCGAATGCTACTTGACACGATTGACGAACTACTGCGAATGCTGCTTGACACGCTTGATGAACTGCGCAAAGAAGAAATACCAGTACCATTATTAGGGATAGAGCATTCTTTTTTGGGTTTGCTGGGTATCGGATCAGCGCCAAAAGTATCGTTTGAACATGTAAAGCTTCCATTCAAAACTTTGTACACAAACTTATCCGATGCGCCATAGGCGACATTTGTTGCTTGGCTGACAGAACAATTTTGGCTCGATGTAGTACAAATAGTTTTATAGCCTTCAGGTCGATTTGAGGCAGCATTAGCAGGAGCTGCCATCAACATGGAAATCACAAAGATACATATGCCAAGCGAAGAATGCTCTTTCATTTCAAAATCTCCAAAAATACTGTTTGATTATTATCTATAAGTTTTATTAGCCGCCATAATGCATAGCTAATTCGTATTAGCATTAGCAAATTAACATATAGTCCCAACGAATACAAGGCGAGTCGGCACAAGCAGCCAGTACTCATTTAAGAAAAAAGCTGAGATTTGCTCCGATTGCTTTCGGCTGGAGCGCTAGCACAATAGGATTCTCGCCCAAGGGAAAGCGACCCTCTTCGAGCTTCTTTTTTATATTTCGTCAAACCCTACATCCGATGATTGCAAATTGACTAGCTATCAGTTTAATTTTTTTAAAGTAAAGCTCGATAAACTAAATTACTAAAAGTCACCTTACCTTTACCCGCCGCATAAATCGCTGGACGCAAACTCATGAAACCATAAGCAACATTATGGTGATACCCTGAAACATCCATTTGCACGCCATATTTAATCCAGTTTTTTCCATTATCAGTGCTGGTATGAATAGTAAGTATGTGACGATTATTCGTCACACGAATACGTAATTTATTTTGCATGCCTGATGGTTTTGGCGTAGTGCGCTGATCCATTCCATAACGATGTAACACCATCCCATCTTTATTAATCCCAACACCTGCATAAAGCTTGTCGTTGTAAAACAACAATGCACCCCCTTGAGCATCAGGATCAATATCCATATCTACTTCAAATTGATAGGCTTGATCACCCACCAAGAAGGTTAAAGGTGAGGTGTTAGAGGGGGATGTGCCTTTAGCCATTAATTCGAGCGAATTATTTTTATACTTAACTCGTAAATTTTCAGTGATATCACCACGAAAAAAACTCCACTGGACTCCAAACTTATTGAGAGAAAAATCGTCAGACAATGCCATGCCGTGTTTCACCGCAACGCCGCCTCTGGGTATGCGGATTGGCTTTCCAGCATCAACTCCTTTGGCTTTGAACCAACCATCTCTCGTCCACTCAATGGGCTCCATCATGGCTTGACGACCTAAAGTGTGAAATCCATTTTCATAAGCGTGATACATCATGTACCAATCTTTATTGTTAGGCCCCACCACTAATGTTGCATGACCTTTTGACCACCATTTTTCTGCGGCCGATTGGGTACGGATAATAGGATTGTAAGGTGAATTTTCCCAAGGGCCATGAATCGATTTGGATCGAGCAGAGACTACCATATGCCCAGTGGGTGGCCCCGCGGTTCCTCCGAGAGCAAGTGTCATATAAAAATATTCTCCATGCTTCATCATTTTGGGACCTTCTTGTGCATAACTTTCTACATCCCATTCCTCAGGATATTGCCAACCGTCATACACATGTTCCATTTCGCCAACAATTTTCAAACCATCATCACTTAATGGAACACGATCGCCATGTGACAAAAACAAATAGCGTTTTCCATCCTCTCCCACAATATGACCAGGATCAATTCGATCATTGTTGAGCGCAACAGGCTCAGACCAAGGACCACGAATATCGTCAGCCCAAATAACATAAATATTATTGTTGCCTGGAAATTTTGCCGGTATATAAAGATAAAAACGATCCTTAAATTTGGTCAGCTCAGGAGCCCAAATACTACCAATATATTTTTTCAAGGCTGGACCAATCGGCTGCCAATTCACCAAATCTTTTGAATGCCAAATTGTTAAAGCAGGATAGGCCTCAAAAGAGGAAAATGTCATGTAGTAATCATCACCATCCTTTAACACACTGGGATCGGGATGATCGCCGGCCATAATCGGATTGAGATAATAACCATTTCCCAAATCCGCTTTCCGCTGACCTTCAAATCCTGTCGCCCAACTTTGGCAATGCCGTAGAAATGTACTACCCAAATTCTGGGTACAGGTATTTTTGTTAGCTGCATATGCAGTATTGATGAAAATTAGTATTGCTGTAGACAAGAAAGCAAGTGTTTTCATTAACGATATTCTCTGATTGTTCATTCTTTTAAATTACGTTCTCTTCAGATGTACGCGCCATAAAGTCGTAACTAGTGATTTATTAATTTATTATAAGAAACGCGATTATTTAACTGCGTTATTTCTGCCTCACCATTTGAAAGTTCAACTCTTATACTTACACCTTCCAGCTTGAATTTTTGTGGTAAATCTAAAATCACAGTCGTTGATTGGGGAATAAGATCAACAGGAGCTTTCAACTGAGGAATACTAGTGCGAACAATCTCTTTACCATTTTTATCTTCCACCAACAAAACCCCGTCCGATGTATTTTTATTCCCCAAGCTGTGAACCTTTACACTCAGCTTATTACCCTTTAAGGATACATCACCACGCCCTATTCCAATGTCCGGGCGAAATTCTGTAGCTTCACCAGGCTTAAGCAATTGCATCTCAATAATCAATATTTGTTTGGATGGAAAAGTAAAATCTATTGATTGGCTTTTTTCAAAATTGACAACGCTCTTTGTGATCCTCTGATGTGGCTGGTCATCACCCTTTGTATCAATTCCGGTAGTCAGTTGCCATTGACCCGAAGCAATATTCCAACCCGTCATCTTTGCTACTTGAGGCTTATCACTCAAATTATAGGCAATCACTTTGAATTTTTTTTGCTCGGCGCGGGGCATGAGCAATGCAACTTGCATAGCACCTTCTGGATCTGAAAAGGCCCAACTAACACTATGACCAGGATAAGTTTTATTGCGACTTAGCGCCACACCACCAAGGCGCGCGCGCTGCAACAAATCGTGGCGAGCTTCAACACGATCAGTCCACCATTGTGCATCGGTATTTAAATAGAGCGACTGTGATTTTTTTCGAATATTGTCAGCGTAGAGTTGCTCAAGAAAACGTTTATCACCTGAAGTTTCCCATGCAACAAAATTTTCAAACTCTCGATCAGGGCCAGCAGACTCCATCAATGCTTTTCCCCAACTATCACGTTTTCCCAAAGCATCGATAAAGTTATCGTTCAAACGCGATAAAGAGCCAACCCCGCTACGCGCTACACGATAGTCCAACACTTTTAGATATTTTTGGTCGCCCATCCAGTGCCACGCCGTCCAGAAAACAGTGGGAACATCCCCGGCTCCACCGCCAGAATTCATTTCTCCACCGCGAATTGCACCAGATGGCCAATGAATTTCATTCGGTAATACCCATTGCCCATCATTAGCGATATAAGCATGAGCCATATAACCATCAGCAATATTTTTAATCAGTGTGCGACTGCGAATATCGCCATTAAATTCTCCGAGTAAAATAACCGGGTGCAAAATCGCAAATGAATAGGGCTTTTGCCACGCCCAATTATCATCATCATAAATTTTTTTGCCTCCAAACCAGTTACTTGAAAATAACCAATGCCCTTGTGGGTTCGGTTTAACAACACGATGCAATGCATCCACTGTTTCCATCAAGCGCTCTGTCGCAAGTGGATCTCCCCAATTAAGCAATAACAGTGCACTGTTAGTATTAATGCCCTCTTCGTACACATGCAGCTCATCAGTTTCAATTGTGCTTAGACCATCAGTAAACATTCCATTTCGGTATGCAGCGTCAGCAAGCGCAATTATTGAGGTATTTATTTTTTCAGGATCAACACCCATCAATGCCAATCCAGGCCACTGTTGTACCAAATCAGAATCATCGGAAATACCACCGCCAAAATCGCCGTAAGGAACTTGGCGGTTGTCGATCCACCAATTGATATGCTGACGAACTAATTTTAATTCCTCAATCTGCCGAAACGCCCAAAGTGGAATCCCATCAGGAGCTTTCGGTTGAGAAAAAGGTAGGTCACCTTGACTGCCATAACTCATGAAATTCCAATACAGACGCCCCAATTCGTGATCCGGGTCCACGCGCAATAGATCGGAAATGTCACGATGAACACGGCGGTACAATTGTTGTCGTTGTGAGGTTGTCTGTTCCTCTATGAGAAACCCCCAATTATCACGTACCTGATTAAAGCGGTCAGAGGTATGCTCAACCAACGCCTGAACTCGGGGCTTGAAAATCAAACGTAGTTGCGCACCATTTAATAAACTGCCGTTAAATTCTGATGATGCGGAAGCAATAGTCAGATATAGACTCTTGTCATCAAGGATCCGGTCTCGCATATCCAACCAAAGGGTATACGGTTGGTTAGGTTTAACTGCAACCGATACATCCAACATGTCGCGGG
>CAZICR010000297.1:0-4555 GCA_964537795.1 uncultured Cellvibrionaceae bacterium
GAACCCAGATTGATTCGTTTTACGACAGGAATGCGTCGGGATTTTTGGTATAAAAATTGTGCCTCAATCGGACTGTCGAGTGGCTTTCTGGAACCATTGGAATCCACCAGCATTTCCCTGATTCAAACCGGAATTGCCAAATTAACCGGGTTTCTTGTCAATTTTGAAATTGATGAAAAACAGGTTGCAGAAGCCAACCGTTTGAATCGCCTCGAATATGAACGCATCAGGGATTTTATTATTTTGCATTACAAATTAAATGGTCGATCAGATCCCTTTTGGCAACACGTAAGGGATATGAAAATACCTTCAAGTCTTGAAGAAAAAATGTTTATTTTCGCAGAGACCGGGGATGTAAAAATTCTGGAGCAGGAATCCTTCAAAGAGGAGAGTTGGGTCAGTATGTATTACGGATTTGGTGTTGATCCTGTTGTAGAGCCATCGGTCGATACTGACAAGATCATCACGACCATGAACAAAATGAAAACTGCTATTCAGAAGGGACTGCAATATGCCCCGGGTCACGCTGAGTTCCTGCAAACTATTGATTGATATGTCATTTCCTATCTTTTTCTGATGTTCGGACTGTCGATTTATTTTTTATCTATAAATTTATTTCTGTATATAAATTTACATGACATCTGTTTGGCGCTAAGATGCGCTCATATTAGTCATTTCAACTATATGATAACGAATCTGAGATGAAGCTAAGATTTCTGAACAAGATAACGACATTAATTCTGTTGCTTGCCTCTGGCTTTGCAGCTTCCGGTGAGCTATCGACAATCCGTTTTGATGAACCGGGTAAAAATTGGGAATCCGATGCTCTGCCCATAGGCAATGGTGCCATGGGTGCGGCTGTTATGGGCGGCACAAAAGAAGACAGACTTCAGTTCAACGAAAAAACACTTTGGACGGGTGGCCCTGGTTCGGTTCAGGGATATGATTTTGGAATCCCTGAAACTCCGTCCAAAGGTCTCGCTGACGTTCGCAAGCAAATTACAAAAAAGGGATTTGTAACACCGGAAGAAGCTGCCAAATTAATGGGCCGCAAAATCAAAGGTTACGGTGATTACCAGACTTTTGGTGATTTGATAATAGAGTGGCCGGAATTAACTTCCCAAGTGAGTTCTTACAAACGCGAACTGGATTTACAAACTGCTAAAGCAACCGTTCGTTTTCAGCATCAAGGCGTTACTTACACTCGCGAATATTTTGCCAGCTATCCTGATCACGCTATTGTTGTGCGCTTGTCTGCCGATAAACCCGCAAAAATTTCCATCAATATGCGCATGCAATTGCCTGATAACCGTTCCGTCGCTTATGAATGGCAAAAATCACAAGTGTTGGTTCGGGGTGCACTTAAAGATAATCAATTGGGTTTTGCGTCGGGCCTCGTTTGGCAACTTGATGGTGGTACGCAAACACAAAATGCGGATCGTCTGGAAATTCGCAACGCCAATCAGGTGACGTTTATTTTGACTGCCGCAACGGATTATGCCGCTGACTATCCTGTTTATCGTGGTGAAGCCGCTGATAAAAAAATAACGAAAACGTTACAACGGATTACCGAAAAATCCTACCAACAATTATTGAAAGCGCATCTGGAAGATTACCAACCTCTTTTTAATCGGGTAGCTCTGGATATAGGGCAATCAACAATCGATTTGCCAACTCCACAATTAGTTTCACAATACAAAAAGGGCAATAGTGTTTTGGATAAAACACTGGAAGCTTTATATTTTCAATTCGGTCGATATCTCTTAATTACATCATCGCGTTCCGGCTCCTTGCCTGCGAATTTGCAAGGGGTCTGGAACAATTCCATAACGCCCCCCTGGAATGCTGACTATCACGTCAATATCAATTTGCAAATGAATTACTGGTTGGCAGAAACCGCTAATTTACCTGAATTGATGAATCCATTTTTTGATTTTGTTGATGGCTTGGTTGAACCGGGGAAAGTATCTGCAAAAAAAATTGCCCATGTAAAAAAAGGCTGGACACTTTTTTTAAATACCAATATTTGGGGATTCACCGGTGTTATCGAATGGCCGACCGCCTTTTGGCAGCCCGAAGCAGGTGCATGGTTAGCGCAGCATTACTATGAACATTATTTGTTTTCAAAAGATGAAACTTTTTTACGTCAACGCGCTTATCCATTAATGAAATCGGCTTCCGAGTTTTGGTTGGATTTCTTAATTAAAGATCCTCGCGATGGTTTGTGGGTTGTGAATCCTTCTTTTTCACCTGAACAGGGTAACTTTACCGCTGGCTCTGCTATGTCACAGCAAATTGTGGTCGATTTATTTCGTAATACACTCGAAGCGGCCACTATTCTCGGTGATAAAAAATTTGCATCGCAGCTGAATAAAAAAATGACCCAATTGGATCAAGGTGTCAGGGTGGGTTCCTGGGGGCAACTACAGGAATGGAAAGAAGATCTGGATGATAAAACCAATCAGCATCGTCATATTTCACATTTGTTTGCATTGCATCCCGGCAAACAAATTACCGCGCAAACTACACCTGAATTATTTGCCGCTGCAAAAACAACTTTGAATGCACGTGGCGATGGTGGTACCGGTTGGTCACAAGCCTGGAAAATAAATATGTGGGCAAGAATCCAGGACGGCAATCGCGCTTACAAAGTATTAACAGAACAATTACAACGCAGCACCTTGAATAATCTCTGGGATAACCATCCCCCATTTCAAATTGATGGCAATTTCGGTGCGACCGCCGGAATCATCGAAATGTTAATGCAAAGTCATGATCAGGCAATTGATTTATTACCTGCATTACCTGATGCATGGTCCAGTGGATCTGTAAAAGGTTTACGTGCGCGGGGTGGGTTCATTATTGATATGGAATGGAAAAATAAAAAGATTTCACTGATTCGAATTGCGGCAGCATACTCAGGCTTGCGTCAATTCAGAATAGCATCAGAGCTGTTAGGCAAAAACAGTTTGATGTTGGATGGTAAAAAAATCCCGGTAAAAAACGAAGCTGGATTTATCCGGTTTCAATTGCAAGGCAATGGTAATTATCTTTTAACAGTAAGTGATATTTAATAAAAACGAGCCATCTGGCGTAAAACAGTATTCGGTGTTGCAACTGAAAAAGTAATAGATCAAAAAAATAATCTATTAAAAAGCGTTAAATAAACAAAACAAAGTGGAGAGAAGTATGAAAATAAACCAAAATAAATTATTTTTAAAAAATCGACTAAGCCGGTGGATAACATTGGCGTCAATTGGAGCTTTGGCTGGCGCCAGTTTGCCAGTATTGGCAGCTGATGAAGAAGTTGAAGCGGATGAAATTGTAGTAACCGGTCAGCGTGCCAGTATTCAGTCTGCGCAAGATTTGAAAAAGAATTCAAACGTGGTTGTTGACTCTATTGTCTCTGATGATATTGGTAAATTACCGGATCGCAGCGTAACCGAAGCATTACAACGTGTTCCTGGTGTGACGGTTGGTCGCTATACCAATAACGACGCAGAACATCCTGCTGCAGAAGGTAGCGGTGTTGCGGTTCGTGGTTTAACGCAAGTTCGCGCAGAATTAAATGGCCGCGACGTATTTTCTGCAGCAAGTGGCCGTGGATTAAGTTTTGAAGATGTTCCTGCTGAATTAATGTATGCGGTTGATACTTATAAAAGCCCTTCAGCGGATATGATCGAAGGTGGTTTGGGCGGTACAGTTAATTTGCGTACACGCATGCCATTTGATTCTGATGGTCAGTTGGCGAGTGTTTCGGCCAAAGCCAACTATGGCGATCAACTGAAAGAAACCAACGGTGAATATTCCGGTTTGTACAGTAATCGTTGGGAAACCGGGGCGGGAGATTTTGGTTTTCTTGTCAACATTTCCACTTCTGATTTAGCCAGTCGTTCTGATCAAGTTTATACACGTCCTTATTTACCAAGAGTGATTGATGGAAAGGATGCATGGGTCTCTAAAGGTGTGGATTGGAGACGCAATGATTACAATAGTACGCGTGAAGGAAAATATGCTGCGCTGCAATGGGCTCCCAACGACGACATTGAGGTTTATTTAACTGCTTTTCAAAGTAAACATGACACAGTTTATGACGAAAATGCATTCTTCCTTGAAGGTGCAAATGGCGATCAAGCTTTAGTTCCAACAGCTGCAAATAACTGGGACTATGAAGATGATGGCATCATCGCATCTAGCAATCGAGGTGCAATGATTTCAGGTGATGTGACAGTTACAAACCCTGCACAGTGGGGCTTGGATTTTGGTACCAGTACTCGCTGGGCAAATAATATTTCCGAAACAACAGATTATTCGACAGGATTTAAGTGGTCGCCCAATGACAATTTGCATTTTTCTACCGATTTGCAATGGGTAAAAGCGGAAGCAACTGTTGATGATTACACATTGGGCTTAAAAATAATTCCTGTTACAGCTCGATTGGACGGCATAGGTACAAAAACACCATCGATCACCATCGATCCAACTTACATGGCTAATTATGCAAATTACAGCCTTGGTCAGGAGATGACACATTTTGAACGTAATAATGCAGAAG
>CAZICR010000298.1:0-4554 GCA_964537795.1 uncultured Cellvibrionaceae bacterium
CTAACCACCAACAAAGATGGGGCGCACAGCCTGAAATTAAAAGGAAAAATAAAATTTAAGTTAATGTCTGACACCCTTGAAATAACAAACTTTATCGAACTATCGCCAGAATATAAATCAATAATATGCACACGGTGCCAGTGTGATACTGAAGGAAATCAAACCGGCATTTTTTATTTTAATCCCCAATTATCGAGGATTGGACGCAACCAAAACAAGAAAATCTGTAACCCGGGAATGATGCATGCAAGAAGTCATTCGATATAAGATAAATGGTGCCGAGATTAAGCTTGCACACAATGGTGGCTTAATCGTGGGCTTTACATCTCAAATAATTATTGACGAACAGTTAATGGCTCTCAGAGATATCAAGGAAAATTATTTCTTAGCATTTTATAATTGCGATCTATCTCAGTGCAACTTAAAACTTTTAGTTCATATGGGAGTTACCCAAATTGGCATTTTTCACGCCTCATTTAACGACGCCGATCTAATGGCATTGTGTGAATCTAATAGTCTATGTTTGGTAAAATTACATGATACCCGTGTAACTCAGAGTTGCATTATTAAGATAAATGAAAAAAATCCAAAAATTAAAATATTTTTTTAAACTAATTTCGCGGTAAAATACACAACATATGACAAGCCTTTTTTCAAAAATTGAACCGAACGTTGATGGTAAAGACTACATCTGCTCCGACATTCATGGCCACTTCTCTACTCTTCAACAAGCACTTAATGATATTGGCTTTGATGAACGAAGTGATCGCCTATTTTGCCTTGGCGATTTAATTGATCGCGGAGATGAATCTCATCTTGCTTTGCAATGGTTGGCTAAACCTTGGTTTTTCGCAATTCAAGGAAATCATGAACGAATGCTTATCAATACTTTTGAAAGCAAATCGGAGATGTTATGGCGACAATGGATGATGTGGGGTGGGGATTGGGCAGAAGGCATGGATTTTTCCGAGCTACAACCTTTTTATGAAGCTTTTTGCAAATTACCTATCGCCGTAGAGATAGAAATGGCGGATGGAAAAAAAATCGGCTTGGTTCATGCAGAACTACCCAACGAATGCGACTGGCATGACATAAAAAATTTATTATTATCCATTCCGCATTCAAAAATAGAAGCCACGCGAGAAACAAGTGACATGTTGTGGAATAAATCCCAGCCGCTTTTACCTCCGGAAACATTTTCTCTCGTACAGAATGTAAAAAACATTGATCATGTTTTTCACGGTCACACAATCGTCGAAAATTACCTGACAATAGCAAATCGCACCTTCATGGATCTTGGAGCCTATAGCACTGGCCGTATTGGACTTATTTGTCCTTCGGAGGACGTCGCAGAAATCGAAAACAATTTACGTTTCCAAGGCCAATATTTCGATGAAGAAACCGGCCTACACTACAACCGCCACCGATATTACGACCCAAGCATCGGACAATTCACAACGCAAGATCCGATTGGGTTATTGGGTGGAGTGAATAATTATCAATATGCGCCAATCCAACGGGTTGGGTTGATCCTTTTGGTTTAAATTGTAAAGAAGGCTACGCAGTTATTCGGCAGTACGAAAATGGTTTTCAGGAAGGCCTTTTTACTACTGAAACAGTTAAAAGAGATCCATCAAAACCAATTCTGGTGAGGTAATTTATGGCTTTAATTTTTTGCCACAAGCATGGGGAATCTGGATTTTGCCTTAGGTTCTCAAAGCAGATTGTTGATGCTATTAAATCTGACACCCCCATTTCAAATGATGATGTAGCGTTATTTAATATCATTTTAATAAACGATGAAAATGGAGAGGAAATGCTTACGGAGACCTACCTGATTATGAAAAGTGAATTTATCAATATGGAAGCATCTGATGTTGTTAAGGTTGATAGCGAAGAGGCTTATGATCGTTATTTTAATCTATTACCTGAACTTTCAGGCATCTGTGCAAAATGTTTTAAGGAATATAAAGAAAAACATAATACTGACATGTTGGGATTTCATTAGAATACTTTAAGCATTACAAAATTTTTCGAAAATAACACATTTCGTTTTTTGTTAAGGACTATTTGATTGATGAATGAAATTATAAGTCTAGCTGTCGAGTGGGTTGAGCAACAACAAAAGATAATTCAACGAAATGGAAAAATGCTGTCTACCCAAGAAATTACAATCGCACGTCAGGTAGGGGTTGTGCAGCCTACACTTATTTATATTATGGAAGTTGATGAAATTTCACCTCCCGATCATCCGGTGTTGCGTCAAGTTGCCAATCAATTAAATTTTCTTGGTCCAGATACAATTGGTTTAACTTTGGGATATGGAGTTTACCTGCGCAAAGGTTATGTGAATGATCGATTGCTTTCTCATGAATTCCGGCATGTTAGACAGTATGAAATAGCGGGTTCTATAGCAGCGTTTATTGACGAATATATTCGACAAATTTTTCAATATGGCTATTTGAATGCGCCCTATGAGGTAGATGCAAGGGCTTATGAAATTACCGACTAGCTTTTGCTGAAAATAATTGAAACTGGTGATTTATAGTTTCAGCGAGTTGAATTTTTTATTTTTAACGGTGCAGCATTCATTAATGCTAAAAAATCTTTCGGAGCAGGTTTTTCAAATATTAATTCTTTGCCGCTCTTGGGTTTAATAATTTTTAATCGCAATGAATGTAAACCCATGCGGCCACCAGCGGTACCATAACGCGGGTCACCCACTATGGGATAACCCAGCCAAGCTAAATGTGCGCGTATTTGATGTTGCCTACCGGTTTCCAATTGCACTTTTAATAAACTGCGATTGTTGGTGCTGCGTTCGGTTTGGTAATGAGTGATAGCTGATTTTGCATCCGGGTGTTCGCCTACATGCATGCGATATTCAACCTCATCCAATCGCAAAGGTTGATTGATAGTTCCTTCTGGCGGACTAGGGCAACCTACCACAATAGCCAAATAGGTTTTTTCCGCTTGATCCCATTTATCCATAACCGCTTCACGCATGTCTTTCGATGTCGCAAACAATAAAACGCCGGAAGTGTCTCGATCAATCCGATTCACCGGCCATAATTTTACGTCCAGAGAAGGGCGTGATAATTGTTTTCGTAATATAGCCAAAGCGTGTTGTTGGGTTTCTTTGGTGGTACCCACTGACAATAATCCGGCGGGTTTGTTGATAGCAATTAAATCGCGATCCGAATATAAAATTTCCAATCGCGATGGTGTCGCATTGGACACTTTTACCGATTTGCCTATTTCGACTAAATCTCCGGCAGATAAAGCAAAATTATGTTGTGTAATAGAAACTCCATTGACGCTCACACAACCCGTTTGCAAACGCTCTTTTATTTTATTGCGCGCCCAATTTTGCAAATTTTCATTAAGAAAAATCAGCAGTGTTGCAGGTTCATTAACCCTTAACTTATCTGACATACATTTATTCCGTTTCAAACCTGATGTGTTTTATTTTTCGTTTTGCAGAAATCTGTAATTCAATCACGCTATCAGCCGTGTCAGGGTGCGCGTACCAAAGTTGCGCAAATAACCCGTTTGCATCATAACGACCAAACCAATTGATGACACGACCGAAATAACATTGGTTATCAATCCAGATTGGAAAATTAGCGACTATTTCGATTGCATAGTGACCGGGACCTAAATTGTAGGCTTGATCTTCCTGCAGGTTTGGGCAGAGTGGTAAGTTTGAGTCCTCTATTTCCCGGCTGGCCGTTAACCTGTTTAAGGATGTTAAGGCTTTCATGATTGCTGCGTAAGTTTTGTCGTCTAATCTATAGTCTGCTCGATCAACAGGTTTTTGCGTCTTGTCGATTGAAAAAACATAGGTATAAGTAACTTTAATAACAGGATTTTTTGCGTTATCGGCAAACGGTTTTTTAAGCAGTAGTTTGTCTTCACCAAACACACTGTCTACATAGAGCAAATAAATTTGACTATTGATTTCGATCCAGCTTGCGGATTGATTGGATCCACGGCCATTAATTGAATAAAAATACCCTTCATCTTTCTCAAAATTATTGGCGATAAACTCAGGACCTTGACGTTTAAAAAGATATATTTCATTAAACAGTCCTGTTCCGCCTACATAAGCATTGATAATAAGATCACGTAACCCATCGTTATTTAGATCAATCAAATCGTAAGAAATATTGCCATTTTCAGCATA
This sequence comes from uncultured Cellvibrionaceae bacterium, assembly GCA_964537795.1. Lineage (GTDB taxonomy): Bacteria > Pseudomonadota > Gammaproteobacteria > Pseudomonadales > Cellvibrionaceae > Cellvibrio. Next base: position 4,187 of record CAZICR010000298.1, read on the forward strand.
GCTATTAGTACGAGATGCTTGGAGCGCTTGCCACTCATCATCCGACAAGCCTTCAGGTTTTTTGATTGGAAAGATGTTTGAAGAGTCAACGGGTAGGTAATCAGGATTGGTAATTTCAGGAGCTTCATTCGAAAAGGATGTCGATAATCCATTCAGTGAAAAATAATGGGGAATTTTTTCAATGACAAATTCCTTCTCGGTTTTACTGATCTGTTTAATCTTGTTAGCTAAAGTTAAAAACGCCGCTTTGTCTTGCTCGTTCCATGTGTAATCAAATGATTTAGATCCCGAGGCATCTGTTGCAAATGTTTTTATAGGTTCAAACGACAAGTAGAAGAGAATGAAGCTTGTCAGAAACCAGATACTAT
>CAZICR010000299.1:0-1173 GCA_964537795.1 uncultured Cellvibrionaceae bacterium
TCTTACGAAAAAGTCATGCCTTTGGATATTTTGCCAACGCAATTACTGCGTTCATTGATCGTTGGCGATACCGAAACGGCACAACAATTAGGTTGTTTGGAATTGGACGAAGAAGATTTGGCTCTGTGTACTTTTGTATGTCCAGGCAAATACGAATACGGTCCTATTCTTCGTAATAACCTTGCACGCATTGAGAATGAGGGCTGATCATGCTGAGAAATATGCTCGACAAGATGGAGCCGCATTTCCATAAAGGCGGCAAATATGAAAAGTGGTACGCGCTTTACGAGGCAGTCGATACCGTTTTTTACAAACCGGCAGATGTCACTAAATCAACTGCTCACGTACGCGATGGTGTAGACCTGAAACGTATTATGATCACTGTTTGGTTATGTGCATTCCCTGCTATGTTTTTTGGTATGTACAACGTAGGTTTGCAAGCCAACACCATTTTGGCTGCAACCGGTGCAACCGGAATCGATAACTGGCACGGTGTTTTGGTCAGCTGGTTTGCCGGTCATAACCCCAACAGCATTTGGGACAATATGGTTCTGGGTGCTGCTTACTTCCTGCCGATTTATGCCACGGTATTTATCGTAGGTGGATTCTGGGAAGTGCTTTTTGCCATGAAGCGCGGTCACGAAGTGAATGAAGGTTTCTTTGTAACTTCGATCCTCTTTTCATTAACTTGCCCCCCGGATATTCCTCTCTGGCAAGCCGCTTTAGGTATCTCCTTTGGTGTGGTTGTTGGTAAAGAAGTCTTTGGCGGTACCGGTAAGAACTTCCTCAACCCGGCATTGGTTGGTCGTGCATTTTTATTCTTTGCTTATCCTGCAGAGATGTCAGGTGATGCAGTCTGGACTGCGGTTGATGGCTACTCAGGTGCGACTTCATTGTCAATTGCGGCACAAAGTGGAATGGAAGCACTGAAAGGCCACATTACCTGGATGGATGCTTTCATCGGTTTTGAACAAGGTTCAATTGGCGAGACTTCAACTCTGGCTATTATGGCTGGCGGAATCGTATTGTTGGTGATGGGCATAGCGTCTACCCGAATCGTACTGGGTACTTTGCTAGGTACAGTGGTGACTGTATTGGTTTACAACTGGCTTGGTGAAGATAGTAAAAATCCTATGTTCCAAATGCCATTCTGGTGGCACTTTGTTTTGGGGG
>CAZICR010000299.1:1183-4541 GCA_964537795.1 uncultured Cellvibrionaceae bacterium
GCAACCGATCCCGTATCAGCTTCGATGACCAACACCGGCAAGTGGATCTTCGGTGCACTGATTGGATTTATGGTAATCACCATTCGTGTGGTGAACCCTGCCTATCCTGAAGGTATGATGTTGGCCATTCTGTTCGCCAATATGTTTGCACCAACCATCGACTATTTCGTCGTTCAATCCAACATTAAACGGAGACTGGCTCGTGGCTAATCAAACAGCAAAATACACCATCACCGTTACACTGATTATGTGTTTGGTGGCTTCTATCATGGTGGCCGGTTCTGCCGTTATGCTGAGACCGCACCAAGTTGCAAACAAGGCTCTGGATTTTAAAAAGAACGTATTGAAAGTGGCTGGCATTTATAACGAAAGCCAATCCGTCGATGCGCAATTTGAAAAAGTTCAAGTAAAAATTGTCGATCTGCAAACCGGAAAATTTTCTGATGCTATTGCTGATGTTGAGCGTTTTGATCAAATAGCTTCAGCTAAAAAGCCGGATCTGTCCGTGAAGCTGACGCCCGAGGAAGATATTGCCAAGTTAATTACTCGTGAAAAATACGCGAAAGTATTTTTGGTCAACGATGATTCAGGTAATTTGAGCAAAGTGATTCTTCCTGTGCGTGGTAAAGGTCTTTGGTCAACTATGTCGGGATTTGTGTCACTGGATAAAGATTTGAATACTGTATTGGGATTCGGTTTTTATGCGCATGGCGAAACACCTGGTTTGGGTGGAGAAGTTGATAATCCAAATTGGAAATCCATCTGGGTCGGTAAGAGAATTTATTCTGAATCAGGTGAAGTTAAAATTGGTGTTATCAAAGGTCATGTTGACGAAGCGACAGCTGATAAAGACTACAAAGTAGACGGTTTGTCCGGAGCAACCTTAACCAGTAATGGGGTCAGCAATCTCATTAAATACTGGATGGGCGATTCTGGTTTCAAACCCTTTTTAAACAATTTGAAAAATGGAGAGGCCTAATCATGAGTGCATCTACCAAAGAACTTTTAACCAAACCCATATTTGAAAATAACCCGGTTATTTTACAAATATTGGGTATTTGTTCCGCATTAGCCGTGACGTCCAGTGTGAAATTTAGTCTGGTTATGGCAATAGGTTTGACATTGGTTACCGCCTTTTCAAGCTTCTTTGTGTCAATGGTAAGAAATTATTTACCGGGCAGTGTGCGGATTATTGCGCAGATGATCATCATCTCTGCATTGGTAATAGTGGTTGACCAAATACTGAAAGCTGTTGCTTACGATATCAGTAAACAATTGTCAGTGTTCGTCGGTTTGATTATTACCAACTGTATCGTGATGGGGCGTACTGAAGCTTTCGCCCTGAAAAATCCACCCATTCCCAGTTTCCTTGACGGTTTCGGTCATGGCTTGGGTTACTCGGCATTGTTGATTGTAATTGCAACTTTCCGCGAAATTTTTGGCGCAGGTAAGTGGTTTGGTTTTGAAGTATTACCGGTGGTGACAGATGGTGGTTGGTATGTACCCAATGGTTTGTTGCTCCTACCCCCGAGTGCTTTCTTCGTAATCGGTATGATTATTTGGGCTATGCGCAGTTGGAAGAAAAATCAGGCCGAGAAAGCTGATTTCAAAATTGCGCCTAACTCAATCAAGAATCAGGAGATCGCATAATGGAACACTTAATTAGTCTATTAGTGAAATCCGTATTTATTGAAAATATGGCCTTGGCGTTTTTCTTGGGTATGTGCTCTTTCATGGCCATGTCCAAAAAAATCAAAGCCGCGATTGGTCTTGGTATTGCGGTTATTGTGGTTCAAGTATTGACTGTTCCTGCTAACAATCTGATTTTGACTTATCTGTTGAAAGAAGATGCACTTGCATGGTTAGGCATTACCGGAATTGATTTATCCTTCCTCAGCTTCATTTCTTTTATTGGTGTGATTGCAGCAATCGTACAGATTATGGAAATGGTAATGGATAAATATATGCCTGCGCTTTACAACGCTTTGGGTGTGTTCTTGCCATTGATTACTGTGAACTGTGTGATCATGGCGGGTTCATTATTCATGCAAGAGCGCGATTACAATTTTTCTGAAAGTGTTGTCTATGGCTTTGGCTCTGGTGCTGGTTGGGCTATTGCGATTGTCGTGTTGGCAGCGGTTAAAGAAAAATTGAAATACTCCGATGTGCCTGAAGGCTTGCAAGGTTTGGGTATTACTTTTATCACCGTGGGATTGATGTCATTGGGCTTTATGTCTTTTGGCGGCATTTCACTCTAAGACGAGGATAAGACTGAATGAATACCGAAATTTTATTAGGTGTCGGGATGTTCACCTTCGTCGTGTTGGCGTTGGTGGTGATTATTCTGATGGCACAAGCCAAACTGGTCAGCAGTGGCGATGTGCAAATATTAATTAACGACGAAAAAACTATTACCGTCCCTGCTGGTGGAAAGTTATTGCAAACACTCGCGGCCAATAATGTGTTTTTAGCATCGGCTTGCGGTGGTGGTGGTAGCTGTGCGCAATGTAAATGTGTGGTGAATGATGGTGGTGGTTCAATTCTGCCAACAGAAGAAGCCCATTTTAATCGCCGCGAAGCCAATGAGGGTTGGCGTTTGAGTTGTCAGGTTCCGGTAAAACAAAACATGAAAATTCATGTGCCGGAAGAAGTCTTTGGTGTGAAGCAATGGGTCACCACTGTTGAATCCAATCCTAACGTCGCTACTTTTATTAAAGAGTTAACACTGCGTTTGCCTGAAGGCGAAAGTGTGGATTTCCGGGCAGGTGGTTATGTGCAATTGGAATCGCCACCTTATCATGTGAAATTCAAAGACTTTGATATTGGTGAAGAATATCGCGGTGATTGGGAACGTTTTGGTTTTTTCAATTTGGAATCCAAAGTCGATGAAACGGTAATTCGTGCTTATTCAATGGCGAATTATCCGGATGAAAAAGGTGTGGTGAAATTCAATATTCGTATTGCCACTCCTCCGCCCAAATCACAAGGTATTCAACCTGGAAAAATGTCGTCTTATGTTTTCAGTTTGAAACCTGGCGATAAAATTACAGTGTATGGTCCTTTCGGTGAATTCTTTGCCAAGAAAACCAACGCCGAAATGGTGTTTGTTGGTGGTGGTGCTGGTATGGCGCCAATGCGTTCACACATTTTCGATCAATTACGTCGTTTGAAAACTGATCGTAAAATTACTTTCTGGTACGGTGCGCGCTCATTACGTGAATTGTTCTACAAAGAAGATTACGACATGCTGCAAGCAGAAAATCCAAACTTCAAATGGCATGTGGCCTTGTCTGATCCACAACCAGAAGATAACTGGACAGGTTTGACAGGTTTTATTCATAACGTATTGTATGAAAAT
>CAZICR010000300.1:0-4538 GCA_964537795.1 uncultured Cellvibrionaceae bacterium
GCCAATGACTCCAGCTTGGTCACCCAAGGGATGATCACAGGTTTCGGCAGTGTGATTGTCAACGGCGTTCATTACGATGTCAGTGATGCATCCATAGTCGTGGATAACAAATCACTGGTGGAGTCAGAACTCGAGGTTGGCCAGATGGTGCGCATCATCGGCTCTTTGGATAAAGACGGTCACAAGGGTAAAGCGCTTAGCCTGATTGGCGAAACACAGTTGCGCGGGCCCATTAGTTCTATTGATCTCACCACCGGGGTAATTGTCGCTTTAGGTCAAACCATTCTTGTTAATGAGGATACTTTTTATAAAGATGGCCTGACCGCCGATCAACTAAAAGTTGGCGATGTTATCCAAGTCAGCAGTTTCACTAATGAAGACGGCAAGCTGGTTGCCACGCGTATAGATCTGAAGCTGGATGATACCGTCAACTTCCAGGTCAGCGGCGCAATATCCAGCTTGGACACAACAGCCATGACCTTCAAAATCAATGATCTTACCGTGGATTACAGCAAGGCGACTTTGGCCGATCTATCTAAACCTTTGGAAAATGGCACTCTCGTCAACCTTCGCGGCAACTTGGTAGATGGTGTTTTTGTCGCTGCTGGCAATTTGCAAAAAAGTTGTTTTGGCTTCCGCGGTGAAAAAAATCTTCCTGATGGCGTTGTTGTTTCGGGCTTGGTTGCTGAATCCGTTGCCAATACAAGCTTCGTTATAGGTGACACAAAAGTTCTGTTGTCTGCCGAAACCCAATTTGAACACGGCACTGCTGCAGAATTAGTTGATGGAACATTCGTAAAAGTGTTCGGGAAGCTTGATGCTGAAAATAATCTGCTTGCCAGCAAAGTCAAATTTAAACACGAACCGAAAATTGATAGTCGCGGATTGGTAGAAGCCATAGATCTGACAGCGCAAACCTTTACCGTGAATGGCTTGGTTTTCAAAGTGACCGAGGACACCAGTTTCAAAGACTCAGGGTTTGGCAAAGTACGATTCTTCGACCTTGAAGATCTGGCAGTTGGCGATTTGATACGTGCACGGGGTTACAACCAACCCTCTACAAGTACCAGCCCTGAAGTATTGGTTGCCACACGTGTTGAACGCCGCGTAATGCCCTCGGGCCCTAAACTGGATGGCGATTTCTCGCTGGAAATCGAAGGTAAGGTAGAGGCTGTCGGTACAAGTTCAGTAACCATCGCCGGGAAAGAAATCCTGCTGGATGCCAATACAAAAATTGAGGGTTTCACTGATCTTGCCGCTTTTCTGGCGACAGCTGTTGGTCTGGAAGTTGAAGTCAGGGTGGTAATGAAAGCTGGCCAGTTAGTGGCTATCAAGCTAGAGCTCGAAACAACTGAATCCCACAGTTAGTTGTAGTTTCCCCTCCGTTGGTGGTTTACGCGATGGCTGCCAGCGGAGTTTTTTTAACCGAATAAGTATTTCTGATAGATTAGCCAACTTTATTCGGGCTCAGGTACGCAAGATGACGACACCCAAAGACACAGCACTATCAGCCACATGGCAAATGATGGAGCCTATCATTGGGATTTTATTGCGCAACGGTGTCACCCACAAAGAATTCTCCCTCCTGTGCAAACAACTCTACGTCAAAATTGCTTCCGAAGAATTTGGTATTCGCGGCCGTCCCACCAATATGTCCCGTGTTGCCATGATGACGGGTCTCGATCGCAAAGAAGTCGGTCGCATTAAAGAAAATTTACAGCAGGACAACACCGCAAAAATCAGCGAGCAACATCAAGACAGGCTGAATCGAATTTTATCCGGCTGGTACCAGGATAAAGATTTTATTGATGTGCAGGGCCAGCCAAAATTAATCAGCATTGATGAAGACGACATCTGTTTTAATTTATTGGTGCGTCGCTATGGTGGAGATTTACCAGCGAGTGCACTGCTTAAAGAATTAAAGCGTGTTGGTATAGTTGAAGAGATTCAGGGAAAACTGCGCGTGCTTGGGCGTTACTTTGTTGTTGATCCCACAGACGCCGCTGCACTTCTGCGCGCAGGTAATGTCATACAGGATATTGCCAATGCACTGGAGCATAATTTATGTAAATCCAACCCACAAAAAAATCAACCAAAGCGATTTGAGCGCCGCGCCAGTAATCCACAAATGCCGCTGCAATCTGTCGCTGAATTTCGCGCATTTGTTGAAACCGAAGGGCAGGCATTTTTGGAACGAATAGATGCCTGGTTAAGTGCACATGAAGCCTCTTCCAATGACCTGGATTCAACGCAAATAAAAATGCGCTTGGGTGTTGGAGCCTATTTAATTGAAAGTCGAATTGAGCCTGCACTCGATTCGGGAGATGAAAAATGAAACTCATTCAGTCGCTGTGTTTATATCTGATCATTGGTTTAATAACGCTGCAACTCACGGCTTGTGGAAGTAGTGAAGATACTGCCGGTATCGATGCCAGCGGTTCACCGGTTGCCACTCAGGGAACTATTGATGGCTTTGGTAGTGTCATTGTCAATGGCATTCGTTTTGATTCATCCAAAGCCTTAATTTTAGTGAATGGTCAAGCTGCAACAGAAGACGATCTCCGCACAGGTTATCAAGTCACTGTCACAGGAACTCTGGGTGAAAACAGTTCAGGTGTTGCGGAAAAAATTGAATTTTATCCAGAGTTGATAGGTGAAATTACACAGATAGACGAAGAAAAAAATCAGCTGTTGGTCTCCGGGCGATTGGTGCAAATTAATTTCAGAACTTTATTTGGCAATAACATTGAATCCAATGATATTGACGGATTAACGATTGGCGATAGAGTTCAAATTAGTGGCCATCAAAATACTGAACAATTATTAACGGCAACACGTATTGATATAGATAGTGAGTTAACCGCCAATTTAATTCAATTAAGCGGAGAGATAAGTAATCTAGATGAATCCATGCATAAATTTACATTGGCAAATACAGTCATTAATTATGCAGGTGCAAGCCTGATCAATATTTATGGCAATCGGTTGAACAATAGAATGCGCGTCACAGTGAAAGGCACAAAAAGCACTCTGGGTGAAATTCAAGCCCAACAAATTTATGACCTGAATTATGACGTTGATTCCGATATTCAATATCTTAAGATTGAAGGCCGCATTACGCGCTTTACGTCGACAACGGATTTCGAGGTGAATGGCATTCGTTGTACTGCCAATTCACAAACAGAATATGAGTTTGCACCTGCAACCAATTTACAACAAGATGCATACGTTGAAATATCAGGCAGTAAAAACTCCAGCGGTATATTGGTTGCCAATAGAATTCAATTTGATCTTGAAGATGAGAATCATGTGGAAGGTCAGGTAACCTCCATATCGATCAATTCAGGCTTTATTGCGACAGGCAGTTTACAAATTGGTGATGTCAGGGTTAAAACAACCAGCTCAACTCGCTATGAAGACAGAAGTGATTCATATAATCGCCGGTTTAATCTATCGTCTATTCAAGTGGGTGATTATTTATTCGTGACCATGTGTAATCAAAATGGTGAATTGGTGGCAAGTAAAATAGAACGTAAAAGCCCGGTTTTCACCCTCCCAGATTTATATCCGGGTAGAAAAAAATAATTCGGCCTAATAATTAAGGGATTTGAATCCCTTACCAACAAGATAAACTTCACGCGAACGTGGACGTGAAGCATCGGGCTTGCGTATGACGACTTTTTCAAAGGAAGTACGCACTTGTTTGACATAGTCATCAAAACCTTCTCCCTGAAAAACTTTGACAACAAAATCACCTTTCGGCTTCAACACACGACACGCCATATCCAATGCCAACTCAACCAAATACATAGACGCAGCTTGATCCGCAACATCAACACCGCTGATATTCGGTGCCATATCCGAAATCACCAGATCCGCTTTTTGTTGTCCAAGTTTTTCCATTATTTGATTGAACACAGATTCTTCAGTGAAATCGCCTTGAATAAAATCCACATGTTCAAGCGAATCCATCGGCAAAATATCCGATGCAATCACCCGTCCTTTTACTCCCACCAATCGACCGGCAATTTGCGACCAACTCCCCGGCGCCGAACCCAAGTCCACCACCAACATTCCCGGACGAATCAATTTATCTTTTTCATTAAGCTCAATCAGCTTATAAGCCGCACGCGCACGATAACCGTCAACTTGAGCCTTTTTCACATAAGGATCATTAACATGTTCATCCAACCAACGGTTACTGCTTTTGGATCTGGCCATAATCAACCAAGCTCTAAATAGGAGGGTTTTGTCATTCTAGGTTTATAGACTAAAGAAAAATAGTCACTGAACACCGAGACCGATTTCAGTCTAACCTATTGTATCTGTGCTTAACTGGAGAAAGCCATGCAAACCACTAAAGAACAGCTACGCGAATTGCGTGATCAGTTACCTGATCACGCCACTTTGAATGATGCAATGTATGAACTGTATATCAAACAAAAAATTGAACGGGGTATGCAAGCCTCACTCGAAGGTCGCGTGATACCTCATAGTGAAGTAAGGAAACGTTAACAGAAAAATTCCGATTTATAAAA
>CAZICR010000301.1:0-4536 GCA_964537795.1 uncultured Cellvibrionaceae bacterium
ATAAAACTGACCATCTTAAATCCCTCCCCCGCCTCCCTTTTTCAAAGGGAGGAGCTAACTAATTAAAACTTCAATTCCAAACCAACACCTAACCAGCTGTTGTCATAAGTTTCAACAGGGCCTGTCTCCAAGGTTTCTTGAGTGTAGTATCCAAACAAAGTGGTGTTTTTAGAGAGAAGATAATCTACACCAAGGCTTGCTTGGGTTGCCTCACCGTCAACGATAGGCGCTTTATCGATGTATTCTTCTGCAGCGGTGCCATACTGGGCTTTAAACGAAAGATTGTCAGTCGCATTGATTTTTCCAGAAACTATCCATCCGTCGTCACTATCAATAACATCACTTTCAGTTTGCTCATAGAGTGCACCCAATTGAACCGCGCCCAAAGTCAAACGAGTGGCAACACGGGTGATATCCAAGCCCTGAACAGTAACATCTTGTTCAGTTGCTAATCCCAAGTAGAACATTGGTGTTGTATAAGTAAACGACACAGACGTACCATCATCTACTTCAACCAATGGATCATGATTTTCTACTGTGACATATGCAACATTTAAAGCGAAAGCTTCAGCGAAGACTGGTGTAGAGTACTGCACAATATTTTTCGATCTTGTCTCGCCATCAACAATAAAATTAATGTCACCTTCCAAATCGTTAAAGAGATCAATTTTTTCCTGAAGTACTTTTACTGGAGTATCAAAGTGACCGCCCATGATGGTACCGCCAGTGCCTTGCAAACCAACGTAAATATTACGTTGAGTAAAGGTCTGATTTGAGGCACCGCCAGAACCGTCATCGACTTCGGTTTGATATTCAAATTGGTAAATCGCTTTCAAACTGGAATTAATTTCTTCGCTACCTTTCAAACCAATACGTGAAGCATTGCTGACCAGCTCAATTGCAGATTCTTCATTTTCATCGGCATTTTGTAATGACACGTTTGCCTTACCGTAAACGGTAACTTCTGCAAGAGCAGATAAAGGCAATGCGGCAGCGGCAATCACTAAAGGAAGGAGTGCTTTTTTCATAGTATGAATCCTAGTTGTTTAGACTGATTAATTTTTTTAACGCGAACGAAATACCACAGTGACAATTATTTGTCTTCTTATGTCGTTCAACCGGCGGCGGTATGATAAACACATACGGGTTTTAAAACAAATCAAAAAATACCAGATCCAGACTATGAAGTTGTTGGAAAAAAGGTTTAACTTGATTCTGTATGAGGGTAAATGCTGAATTATCAATCTCTTTTTTTAACAGCATTAATTGATCCTGAATAATCAACTGAGGATTATCACGACACAACTGCAACAATCGGGAACTGGTAGCACTTAACTCCATGAACTGAATCTGATAATTGCGATTTCGATAAACCAGAAGGTGTGTGGTAGTACTGGAACTTTTCGGAATAAAACCGGCTGACAATTGATGCACCGGCCAAGGATAGGATAAGAGCATAGCCAGTGGTGACAAACTGGCAGAGCGATTCTCTATCTGATCAGACCAAAGGGTTTCTGAAGGCAACTCTTCTTCAGAAATATCCAATGCCAATTCAACCCACTCATAATGTGCAAGTGCGCACATAAATGGAAATTCATTGAGCAAATTGTGATTTGCCTGAAAAAGATATGTTAAAAACTCCTGACTGATTTCCAAAAAATAAGGGGTTTGTGCCTGATGTGATCGAATGAAATCACGAACCAACAAGTACCATTTTTCGTTGGGGATGATACTGCGCAACACAGGAAATGATCCAGATAAAAATCCCTCAATGTTGTTATAGATCAAATCTACATAAATCTGCATACGCTCATCAGGAATATTTTCCAGCTTGGAGCTTCCTTCAGGGTCGCGTAAATACTTCGTAAAATTAAATTGTGTATTCTGAAATGAATAGGTAGTCATAGCGATTGATAATGTTTGATAAGTTCAATTTCAGACAATAATTCACTCACTGATGGAATATTAAAATCACGCTCCAGCAATGTAGGTTTGACACCAAAATGACGATAGGCAATGGCCAATAATTGCCAAACATCAGGTATCACGCTCGCACCATGGGTATCGACACGCAAGTCCTCCGACTCAACATAATGCCCAGCTATGTGAATATAAGCCGTTTTGTGTCCCGGTAAACTTTTTAAAAATTCCTCGGCGTTATATTGGTGGTTGATGCTATTCACAAACACATTATTCACATCAAGCAATAAGGCACAATCCGATTTTTCAATAACTGCATTAATAAAATCACTTTCGCTCATTTCCTGTTGTGGTGCGCAATAATAAGACGCATTTTCTATAGCAATTCGTTGACCTAAAATATCCTGTGCCTGTTGAATACGTTGCGCAACATAATTAACTGCCTCTTCTGTAAATGGAATTGGCAATAAATCATAAAGCTGTCCCTGGTCACTCGAGTAACTTAAATGCTCACTGTAATACACAATTTCATGCTCACGCATAAAGTGTTTTATATGGGTTAATAATTCAATATTGAGGGGTGACGGAGAGCCAATAGATAAGGACAACCCATGACAAACAAATGGAAATCGTTCAGTGTAATGGCGTAAATTTTTACCCAATCGACCACCCACTCCGATCCAGTTTTCAGGCGCAATTTCCATAAACTGAATTTGTTCGGGCCCAAGGTTGTCGAGTGATTGCAGTAGACTCCGGCGCAGGCCCAAACCTGCACCGGAAACTGAGGCTTGAAAACTCACAGGAAATTATTCAGCTTTTTTATCATCGGCTTTCTTTTTATCACCGCCGCACTTGCCTTCACCACATTTTCCTTCGCCATCAGCCTTTTTATCGCCTTCTTTTTTACTGTCGCCGCACTTGCCTTCGCCACATTTTCCTTCACCTTCTTTTTTATCAGCGCCACATTTGGCTTCGCCGCACTTACCTTCTGTCTTATCAGCCAGGGTATAACCTGAAGACAAGCTGTTCGCTGTTAAATCAGTAGAGGAGGACGCCATGGTCAAGGGTGACAAAGCAGCAGAAGCAACAAATGCAGCGCCAACCAAAGCTGAAATAGACATTTTATTTTTCATACAAATCTCCAAGTGTTAATGAAAGTTAATTCAACCAGTAAGACTAGCAAAACCAGTGAATGCGCAAGTTAGACGATCTATTGTTATAAACGTTACAGCCTGTGAAAATTAAATTTTGTAGTCCGTAGGGTGGGCAAAACGCGAAGCGGGTCCACCTTAATTAACACCGATAGTGGGCAGGCTTCGCTTTTTGCCCACCCTACACATCATTGTTGTAACACCAATTCCCACTGTTTATCCAACCGCTTCGCCGAAACCGAGACTTGCGTTTTCAAGGTCTGCGCAAACAACGATACACGAAACTCCTCAATCCACCAGCGGTATTCCATCAATGCTGAATTTTGCGCCAGTCTATGTGCACCTTCTTTTTCCAAAAAAGCCGTATACCTCTGCCAATGGGTTGATACTTCCATCATACCCAATCTGTCTTTCTGTGGATTAAGATTTAATTTTTCCATTCGCAATAAAATTGCGCGACAATACTTTGGATACTGACCTAACCAGACTTCCGGCGTTTGATAAATAACACCTGAATAAAATAATTGCGACAATTGTTGCTGGATATCACCAAGCCCCAACGCCAAGGCCAGATTATTTTTGTGTTGTTTTATTTGTTTTTTGATCTCAACTAACAAAGGTAGGCTTTGCACCAGATAAGTTGATAATTTTAGTGCATAGCTAATTAATTCTTCTTTTACTTTTATTACAGCTTGCGCAAACTCTGCTTGGGTACGTAGCAGATTCTGTTGATCTGCACAAACCAGTTGTTTAATAGCAGACATAATCACATCATCAATCACCTGCTCCGGTTTGCCCATTTCGGCCACACTGAGCCCTAATGCCTGGCCCTTAAATAATTCTTTTTGCAAATATTTGACTGGTGTTGATGCTGACAAATAAATCAAACGTGCTAATCCGCGTTGCGTTATATCCAAGGCTTGCAAGGGATTATCAATGACTTGCAATGACACACTACTACCCTTATCAACCAATGCAGGGTAAGCGCGAATACTGATACCGCCGCGAGGTAACTGCACATGGACAGGCAGATCAGCAAAATCCCAAGTGGTAATCCCATCGCGCTCAATATCAACCGCCGCCGTTTGAATATTTTCCTGCACACGTGTTCGATACTGCTCACGCAATGCAGACAAATTGCGATTACTCGCAATAATTTTTCCTTTGTCATCTATCACGTGAATATTGCATTGATAAAAAATATCGGCAGTAGTTTCCAGCCAGGCATCAGCAGGAATTTCGATACCGGATAATTTTTTTAATTCCTGCCCTATGATTTCGGTTAAAGGTTTATTGTCAGGTGTAATCCGCGCAAGTAATTTATCAACTACATCCGGCACAGGTACAAAGTGTTTTCGTAAAGATTTGGGTAAAGACTTCAATAAACCAATTAATTTATCGCGCAACATTCCCGGAACCAACCATTGCAATCGATATTCGGGAACCAGATGCAACAAACTCATCG
>CAZICR010000302.1:0-4516 GCA_964537795.1 uncultured Cellvibrionaceae bacterium
GGTGCAATCATGAATTACTTACAACATCCCCATGCGTTAGCTCCTTATTCAGGTCAGTTGGATTCTGTAAATCATGCGCGTGCATCCAAAATCGGCAAAGTGTTTTTAGTCGGTGCAGGCCCGGGTGATGCGGAATTGCTGACGGTAAAAGCCTTACGCATTATTCAATCAGCCGACATTATTTTTTATGACTATTTGGTCAGTGCAGACATTCGTGCGCTCTTTCCAAAACAAACTCCTGCTATTTACGTTGGTAAAGCCAAAAACCAACACAGCATAGCGCAAGACGATTTAAATCAATTGTTAGTGCAACAGGCACTGGCCGGATTCACCGTTTGCCGCATTAAAGGCGGCGACCCTTTTGTGTTTGGTCGCGGCGGTGAAGAATTAATGGAATTGCGCGCTGCCGGAATCGAATCAGAAGTTGTGCCTGGAATTACTTCTGCATCTGGCTGTTCAACTTACGCCGATATTCCATTAACTCATCGTGGTGTTTCGCAAGGCTGTACTTTTGTTACAGGGCATGCCGAAAAAAGTTTGGATGTGAATTGGTCTGCGTTGGCTCAACTGAATCATACGCTGGTGTTTTACATGGGATTAACCCGCGCTGGCGACATCACCCGTGAATTATTAAATGCAGGAATGAATTCACACACACCCGTTGCGATTATCGAAAACGGCTGCCGTAAAAATCAGCGCAACATTATTACTGAATTAAATGATTTACCTGATGCAGTGTTGCGTGAACAAGTGCAATCGCCAGGGTTAATTATTGTAGGGCAAGTGGTGAATTTAAAAGCGGAATTGGAATTGGTGGTTGAGCGGCAGGTGATGAGTTTGTCGGCTTGACCCTCTCCCAGAGGGAGAGGGAATAGAACTTCGTAGAAGAGTTTTACAGAAGACACCAAGAGAGAAGGGAGTCCGTCCCCTCTCCCTCTGGGAGAGGGTTAGGGTGAGGGCAAAACAATTTTTTCAAATCAAAAAGCGTCAAAAAACGTGAGGCATTTATGAAGAAGAGAATAGTCGTCGTTGGTAACGGAATGGTAGGACACAAATTTATTGATAATTTGGTGAACCATGCTGACGCTGACCAATATCATGTGGTGACATTTTCGGAAGAGCCGCGTCTCGCTTATGACCGCGTGCAATTATCCAAATATTTTTCAGGATCAACCGCTGAAGATTTAGCCTTGACTACACCGGATTATTATCAATCCAAATCGGTTGAATTTATCCTGAAAGATAAAGTGGTTGATCTGGATTTTGAAAACAAAGAAGTTGTCACCGCTTCCGGTCGCCGTGAAGCTTACGACAAATTAGTCTTGGCGACAGGTTCATTTCCTTTTGTTCCGCCTATTCCTGGCAATAAAAACGAACACTGTTTGGTGTATCGCACTATTGAAGATTTGGAAGCGATTACCGCATCAGCACAACAAAGCAAAGTCGGTGTTGTGGTCGGCGGTGGTTTGTTAGGTTTGGAAGCGGCAGCTGCTTTAAAAAATTCCGGATTGGAAACTCACGTAGTGGAATTTGCTCCGCGTTTGATGGCAGTACAATTAGACGAAGGTGGTGGCAAATTACTCCGCAGAAAAATTGAAGCTATGGGCGTAAAAGTTCACACCCAAAAAGCAACCAACGAAATTGTTGCGGGCACTGAAGCGCGTTACCGTATGAATTTTGCTGATGGCAGCCACCTTGAAACCGATATGATTTTATTTTCTGCCGGTATTCGCCCGCAAGATGAATTGGCTCGCAAATGTGGTTTGGGGGTTGGTGAACGCGGCGGCATTATTGTGGATAACAATTGCCAAACGACGGTTAAAGATGTTTACGCAATTGGTGAATGTGCACTTTGGAATAATCGTATTTTCGGTTTGGTTGCGCCCGGTTATCAAATGGCGAAAGTGGCAGTTTCTGCCATCACTGGCGGCAGTGATCAATTTACCGGTGCTGATATGAGCACCAAATTAAAATTATTGGGTGTTGATGTAGCGTCGATTGGTGATGCGCACGGCAATACACCTGGCTCATTAAGTTACACCTACAGTAATGATGTGGATGAGGTTTACAAACGCATCATAGTGTCTGCCGACAATAAAAAATTGTTGGGTGCAGTGATGGTGGGTGATGTTGAAGCTTACGGCACATTGCAACAAATGTGTGTGAATGGAATGGATTTGCCGGAAGATCCCAATTGTTTAATTTTGCCAAGTGTTGATGGTGCAGCCGGCACAGGTTTGGGTGTGGATGCATTACCGGAAACAGCAATGATTTGTTCCTGTTATGACGTGAGCAAAGGTGCAATTTGTTGTGCAGTGCAAGATGGCGCTCGCACTATGGGTGATATTAAATCTGTTACTAAAGCATCCACAGGTTGTGGTGGATGTACGGTGCTCGCAAAACAAGTCATGGATTCAGAATTGAAAAAATTAGGTGTGGAAGTGAGCAATCATATTTGCGAACATTTCCCACATTCACGTAAAGAATTAGCCGATATTGTTCGTGTAAAACAAATTAAAACCTTTGATGCTTTGTTGGATCAACACGGAAAAGGTTTGGGTTGCGATATTTGTAAACCTGCTGTTGCATCCATTCTGGCTTCATTTTGGAACGAATATGTTCTCGATAAAAAACATATTGGTTTGCAAGACACTAACGATATTTTCCTTGGCAATATGCAAAAAGACGGTACCTATTCAATAGTGCCGCGAGTTGCGGGGGGTGAAATTACGCCAGACAAATTAATTGCCTTGGGTCAAATTGCCAAAGAATACAAACTCTACACCAAAATTACCGGCGGTCAGCGTATCGATTTATTCGGTGCACAATTGCATCAATTGCCAGAAATTTGGAAATTATTAGTCGATGCCGGTTTTGAAACAGGTCATGCCTACGGTAAATCATTGCGCACAGTAAAATCTTGCGTAGGTTCAACTTGGTGTCGTTACGGTGTGTTGGATTCTGTTGGCATGGCCATCACTTTGGAAAATCGTTACAAGGGTGTTCGAGCTCCACACAAAATTAAATTCGGTGTATCGGGTTGTACCCGTGAATGTGCTGAAGCCCAATCAAAAGATTTTGGTGTAATTGCCACTGAAACCGGTTGGAGTTTATATGTCTGCGGCAATGGTGGTATGCGTCCACGTCACGCCGATTTATTTGCAACTGGTTTGGATGATGCCAAATTAATTGCCTACATTGATCGCGTGATGATGTTCTATATTCGCACGGCTGATCGTTTACAGCGTACTTCGGTATGGTTGGAAAATATGGAAGGCGGATTGGCCTATCTGAAGAAAGTGGTCATTGAAGATAAGTTAGGTATTTGTGCTGAATTGGAAGAGCAGATGAAATACAACACCAGCCAATACCAATGCGAATGGAAAACCACAGTGGAAAATCCTGAATTGCACAAACGCTTCAAACATTTTATTAACTCAACCGATCGCGATGACAATCTTGCCTATGTCGTTGAACGCGAACAAATTCGTCCGGCCACGGCTTTGGAGAGAAATAATTCGGGGATACAGTTTGTGGAGTTGGTGGATTGATCACCCCCTCCCCCTTGGCGAGGGGGAGGGACTTTACTCCCTACTTAATGCAGGGTGAAATCTGTTCCCTCTCCTTGCTAAGGGGAGGGTTAGGGTGGGGTGAAATTTCTAAAATATATGCGAGAAAAAATCATGAGCGAAAAAAACTGGATTGGTGTCTGCTTTGAAGAAGATTTATTTGAAGACACAGGTGTTTGCGCCAAAGTGAATGACAAACAAATTGCGATTTTTAAATCACGTCGTTTGCAACAATTGTTTGCAATTTCCAATTACGATCCCGTCGGCGAAGCCAATGTGTTGTCACGTGGTATTTTAGGATCAATTGGTGATGCCGTTGTCGTCGCATCTCCACTCTACAAAGAACATTTTAATTTGCTAACAGGTGTGTGTCTGGAAAAACCGGAATACAAAGTGGATGTCTATCCGGTGCGAATTAAAGAAGGTCAGGTACAAGTACAGGCTTAATAGGTTTTTAGATGTCTCCCTCTTCTTCGACTGCTTCATGAGTCGTCTTTACGGGCAAACTTTGGTTTGCCCTTTTTTCTTAAACTTTTGGTTTAATTTTGGCGTAGGTTGGAAGAGTGCAGCGACTTCCGACAAATTACTCCGATTCGAAATAAAATGTCGGAAGTCGCTACGCTCTTCCACAGTGTGCGGTAAATTAACTTTCTTCAATCACCACCAATGTCTGCCCCGCCTGTACTCTATTGCCATCGGTCTTCAACAAATGTGTAACCACTCCATCGCAAGGTGCGGCGATGTTGATTTCCATTTTCATGGATTCGAGGATTAACAGAATATCGCCGGTTTTGATTTTGTCGCCGACTTTAACTTGGGTTTGCCAAACGCTGCCAGAAACCGAGCTGTCGACACGGATTGCGTCTTCCGGGAATTCTTGTTCGGAATTGGTTTCTTCGACTTCACTTTGTTCGTAATTGAATTGGCCGTTGGCGTGCCATCGGGCT
>CAZICR010000303.1:0-4504 GCA_964537795.1 uncultured Cellvibrionaceae bacterium
GTATCGATTTTCATTTCATTCAGAAATGTACCATTTGCTGATTTTAAATCCTTGATTTTTAATGCGTGGCCATCAACACGAATCTCCAAGTGGCGACGGGATAGATGGGAGCCGGGTATCACAATATCGCACTTCTCATCGCGCCCGAGGATCACGGGTTTATCCGGTGAAATAATAAAATGTTTGCCTGACAACCAATTGCTTTCCGAAACCAAACGCCAGGGACCTGTTAAGAGGGATGCAGGTCTGTCTGCTGCGCTACGAGGATCCAGCACAATAATTTCAGTATTGCCCAGCCGGATCATGTCGCCGGGCAGAACTTCCTTTTGGGTGACCCGTCGTCCATTGACAAAGCTGCCGGTGCTGCTGTTGTTATCTTTAAGAAAGTATTTATTGTTTTCCTGAACTAATTTTGCGTGAACCGGGTCTATGCCCGGCTCGGCTAAAACCAGATGATTTTCTGATGCACTGCCAATGTGATAGCGCTTTTCAACAACCCAGAGAGCTGGGTGTCGATTATCCTTGAAGTGGAGTTTCAGCATGGATAAATCCCGTAAAGCGCATTGGTCTATGAAGTGGTTAGTTGTAACTGCCATTTATGGTCACTTACTGACGCAAGCGGGAATTGTATTCAGTTCCATTGGTTTAAGTCCATAGGTTCAACTGGCATAATGCATGAGCTGTTAAATGGCGCTCGTTATTCCTATATCGAATGCCCAGGGAAATACCAACCTCAGGTTAATTTCATGTCTCGATTTATTTATCGTCTTTATTTATCCAGTGTTATCAATCGTCCATTTCATGTCATCACGTCTATCCTGATCCTGACGTTGATCGCTGCATTTGGCATGACCAATTTTAAATTGGATGCATCTGCAGATTCGCTGACTCTGGAGCATGACAATTCGATTGATTATTACCGCGAAATTTCCAAGCGTTACCAATCGGGAGATATTCTGGTTCTAACCTACTCTCCGAAAATGGATATGTTTTCGCCAGATTCGATTGCAATATTAACGCAGCTGCGTGACGAACTGGCGAAAGTGGAAGGCGTTGCCAGTGTTTACTCGATATTGGATGTTCCTTTACTTTACAGCCCTATGCGTCCTTTGGCTCAAGTTAAGGAGTCTCCCCGCAATTTGTTAACTCCCGGTGTGGATTTTGAATTGGCGAAAAAAGAATTTTTAACCAGCCCGGTTTATCGCGATACTTTGCTTAGCCCTGATGGAAAAACTTCTGCAATTCTGTTGAATTTGAAGGTCAACAATCAATACATTGAAATGGCCCGTCATCGCGATGCATTACGTGAAAAACGTGATAAACAAGGTTTGAGCAAAGAAGAAGAAAAAGAACTTAAGCAAGTTGCTGCAGAATTTTTGTCGTATCGTACAGCGGTTGCCGCTGATGATTCTGCGCGCGTTGAAATTGTTCGCGGAATTGCCAGCCGTTATCAGGATAAAGCACAAATTTTTCTTGGCGGTGTCACCATGATTACCAGTGACATGATCACCTATATAAAAAGTGATCTGGTCATTTTTGGCGCGGCACTTTTGGGTTTCATTGTCTTCATGCTGGTGATTTTATTTCGTCAATGGCGCTTTGTTGTTTTACCTTTGGCTGCCTGTTTATTGTCCGTCATCTTAATGTTGGGTTGGTTAAGTTGGATTGATTGGCGTATGACTGTTATTTCGTCCAACTTTGTTGCATTACTCTTAATCATGGTATTCGCATTCACTATTTATCTGGTTGTTCGTTATCGTGAAATTCATGCCTCTGATCCGGGGTTGGATCAAGCCGATATAGTTCTCGAAACGGTGCGTAATATGGTAGTTCCTTGTTTATATTCCGCATTAACAACCATAGTGGCATTTTTGTCATTGATTATGAGTGGCATTCGCCCTGTCATCGATTTCGGTTGGATGATGACCATAGGTTTGGTGGTTGGTTTCATTATTACCTTTATGGTATTGCCCGCAGGTTTAATGATGCTGCCAAAAGGTGAACCAAAAGATAAAGGTGATAACTCTGCTGCATTAACTCTGGTTTTTTCACGTCTGGCACAATTTCACGGTGGAAAAATTTTGCTGGTTAGCTTTGTAATATTGGCGATCAGTATTTTCGGAATCACCAGGCTTGAGGTTGAAAATCGTTTTGTTGATTATTTTAAATCGGATAGTGAAATTCATCAGGGCTTAAGTGTGATAGATACGCAACTGGGTGGTACGGTTGCGCTGGATATTATTCTGGATATGGATAAATCTGTACCTGAACCTGCATCGACAGAAACTTCTGTAGAAAATTCTTCGGATGCTGAATCAACTGATGCGGAATTTTCTGAGTTTTCCGAAGATGATCCATTCGCTGATATGGGCGATGATGCTTTTGATGATAGTGAAACAACAAAAACAGAAAGTTATTGGTACAGCGTGAGTGGGTTGGATCAGGTTAAGCAATTACATGATTATCTGGAAACTTTGCCTGAAGTTGGAAAAGTGCAATCATTGGCCATTGCGTATCAACTGGCGAATGATATTAACAAAGGGAAGTTGAATGAATTTGAATTAAATGTGATGCGTAATATGTTGTCAGATGAAATCAAAAAATTCATGATCACTCCCTATCTTTCTGATGAGCATCAACAAACACGTATCTCCTTGCGCGTGATAGAAACCACCCCCGATTTAAAACGTGCAGAACTGGTAAAGAAAATTCATGACTATGCAATTAACCAGGTCGGCTTAAAAGAAGAGCAAGTGCATTTCACCGGGATGCTAGTGCTTTATAACAATATGCTGCAGAGTTTATTTAAATCGCAGATTGCGACTATTGGTGTGGTATTTATTTCTATTATGTTGATGATTGTGGTGTTGTTTCGCTCGGTGAAAATTGCCTTTATTTCAATATTGCCAAATATTTTAGCGGCCAGCGCAGTTCTGGGGGCTATGGGTTTGATTGGTATCCCGATGGATATGATGACCACCACCATTGCTGCAATTGTCGTGGGTGTGGGAGTGGATCAGGCAATTCAATATTTTTATCGCTACCGCGATGAATTCGCGATAGACAAAAATTACATAGCAGCAATGCACAGGTCCCATGCATCCATTGGCCGCGCCATGTATTACACCTCGGCAACTATAGTGGTGGGCTTTTCAATTTTGATGTTATCGCAATTTATTCCGTCAATTTATTTCGGTGTGTTAACAGCATTTGCAATGTTTATGGCAATACTTGGAACATTAACTTTGTTACCAAAATTAATTTTGATAATGAAACCCTTTGGGCCGGAAAAGGTTTGATCGCCTTTTGTAGGCATTGCAAAGTGTTTTGATGTAAAAAATACCCCGTTCATAAACGGGGTATTTCATTTTTAAAGATGGAATAAAATCTTTGCGGTGCAGAAATCAATCTGAAAAGGGTGGTGATATGCGATCACCACCCCATTAAAGGTCTGATTTGCCCGATAAGTTGGTTTGCCATGAGAGCATGTTGTTCTTTTGTTGGATGCCCGTCGCTGGCATCACCGGGATGATAGTTGGATTGCCTTTGATGTACTTTGGGGTCATTTACACGTTTAACAACTTCTCCAAGATAATTCACTAGAGCGGCTTTACTTTCTCCATTCAGTATTGAGCCTTCAATCAACATAATCTGGGCTTGGGGGTGATTGGCTCTCAATTTATGTATGAGGTTTACATAAGTTGAGACATAAGTTTCCCGATCAGGAATGCCAGGGCTAAAATCATTGGTGCCGATTGCACTGACAATTAAATCCGGTTGATACTGTTTGTGATCCCACTTCAAACTAATATCATTGTCACCGACAGCGTATTCATAAAAATCCGGTAAGTTTTGTTCGTCAGTTTTACCATTCCAGCTGCGAATAAGTCCGCGTCCACCCCAGCACACCAAATGCACTTGCGCATTAACTGCTTCTGCTGTCAGTAACCCATAAGACTCACGCGCGTTCCACCAACCGGTATGTTTTTGTTCACCGGCAACACGATCAATCGCTTCGCCACATGTGACGGAATCACCGAGTATCATTATTTTGCGTTTGGGTAATTTGGGAGCGGATAAAAATCTTTTTCCATTGAGTGAGAATTCTGTGAGTGTGATATTCCCATGCCAGTTTTCAGAGCGATGTGTGAGTCGTACTTTATGTTTTCCGGGTTCTGCGAAAGAAAATAATTCAACCTTCTGTAATTGATTGCCGATTTTTATGGCTTTTGCAGGTTGACTATCCACTATCACATCAATCCAGGAATTTCCGTTATTACTTTTGATGCCAACTGTCAGCTGCGTACCTTCTGCCTCCAGAAAAAAACTGACGCCGGGAAATCCTAGCAATACACTTTGGTCTTGATTTGTGTGAGTGCGACCCATAATGCTGATGTGGGGATCGCTGGCGGGAATTTGAATCACTTGTGCAGTCTCTTTGTGTATTGGCTGACAGGCAGTTAATAACAGAATGCTGATGAGTGGGATAAGTTTTTTCATGATG
>CAZICR010000304.1:0-4501 GCA_964537795.1 uncultured Cellvibrionaceae bacterium
TTCGTTTTCGTTTTCGTTTTCGTTTTCGTTTTTTATTTGTATCTGTTGTTTAAAAATCATTAAAATTTGGAGAAGATTATGGCTTTTGAATTACCTGCACTGCCTTACGCAAAAGATGCATTGGCACCTCATATTTCGGCTGAAACTTTGGAGTTTCACCACGGTAAACACCACAAAACCTACGTGGATAAATTAAACGGTTTAATTCCTGGTTCAGCATTCGAAGGCAAAAGCCTTGAAGAGATTATCAAAACTTCTTCTGGTGGCGTATTTAACAACGCCGCACAAATCTGGAACCACACTTTCTACTGGCATTGCTTAAGCCCCAATGGTGGCGGTGCAGCAACCGGTGCTGTTGCCGATGCAATCAATAAAGCCTTTGGTTCTTTTGATAAATTCAAAGAAGAGTTCACTGCTTCAGCTATTAATAACTTCGGTTCAAGCTGGACCTGGTTGGTGAAAAAAGCGGATGGCTCTGTTGCAATCGTTAATACCAGCAATGCAGCAACACCATTGACTGACGCCAGCGTTACACCAATTCTGACTGTTGATTTGTGGGAACACGCTTACTACATCGACTACCGCAATGCTCGCCCAACTTACATGAATGCTTTCTGGGCATTGGTAAATTGGGAATTTGTGAATGCCAATTTTGCAAAGTAATTTTTTTGCAAGATTCATTTAATAAAAACGCGCGACTTAACAATCGCGCGTTTTTTATTTTCTTCAAAATGTAAATGTCGGAAGTCGCTTTGCTTTTCCAACCTACACTCAATTCGGCGTAGGTTGGAAAAGCGAAGCGACTTCCGACAAATTATTACGAACAATCCGATATTTTTACATTCATCAAAAAATGTAAAAAGGGTTACAAACCCGTTTATATGCAGTACCCTCCAATATGAAGATCAGGAGGAAAGTCTAATGTTGAATCGTGTGCGTGCATTTTTTCATCTCGAATCTGCCAGTGGCATATTATTAATTCTTGCGGCTATTTTGGCGCTTATCGCAGCCAATACATCATTAAAAATTTATTACGATCAATTGTTATCGCTCGATGTAGTAGTCGCAATTGGTACTTTCTCGATTGCCAAACCTTTATTGTTATGGATCAACGATGGCTTGATGGCGCTTTTCTTTTTGATGGTTGGACTCGAACTAAAACGCGAAATAATGGTAGGTGAACTAAATCAATTGTCCAAAATTGCATTGCCCGCAATTGCGGCGGTTGGCGGTATGTTGGTGCCTGCTGTTATTTATGTTTGGATCAATCGTAACGATCCTTATGCAATTCAAGGTTGGGCTATTCCTACTGCAACGGATATTGCATTTGCATTAGGTGTATTGAGTTTATTGGGTTCGCGAATTCCCGTTAGTTTAAAAATATTTTTGGTATCTCTCGCAATTTTTGATGATATAGGCGCGATTATTATTATCGCTTTGTTTTATACGGATAATCTGTCGATCACAGCGATTATCAGCGCTGGTATTGGTTTAAGTATTTTATTTTTTATGAATCGACAGGGTGTTGTTAATCGTTCGGCTTACATGTTTATTGGTTTGATGGTTTGGGTCAGTTTGTTGAAGTCAGGTGTTCATGCCACGCTTGCAGGTGTTGCTATTGCCATGATGATTCCTTTTCAAGGATATGATAACGAAGGTAAGTTAAAAACCCCTATGCGCGATCTTGAAAAAGATTTACACACTTCTGTTAACTTTGGTGTCTTGCCGATTTTTGCATTTGCCAATGCCGGTTTATCACTCGGTGGATTAACCTTTAATAATATTTTTGCGCCTGTTCCTTTGGGTATTTTATTGGGATTATTTTTCGGCAAACAAATTGGCGTGATGTTATTCACTTGGCTGGCGGTGAAATTAAAAATTGGCAAATTACCGGATGATGTGAATTGGTCACAGATTTATGGTGTTGCCATTATTTGTGGTATAGGTTTCACCATGAGTTTATTTATTGGTTCCCTGGCATTTGAACAATCGATTGAAGCTGAATCAGCCAATGAACGCTTGGGAATTTTATTAGGCTCTATTTTGTCGGCTGTGGTGGGTTATTGTTGGTTGGCTTTTGTTGCCAAGCCGAAGAAAGTCGAGTGATTCATTTAATCAGGCGTCATCATCTCTCATGACTTCCAGAAAAGCTTCGTCTTGCCAACGATGATGCAGTTTGATGATACGCTCAAATTCTGCTTTGATGGGATCAATTCTTTCTGCAGGATTAATGCGGGTAACAGATGCAAACCTGTCTTCGAAACTTTCATCCTGATTGGCGATATAGACAATCGGTGAATTTTTGTTGGGTAGGTTAAAAATACCTTCCTGAATTAATTGGCGTAATACATATTCCATAGCTGCCAGTGTTTTTTTCCAGTAAACCTGTAATTCTTCAGAGGTTGCCTGCGCGATGATGTTTTTACCCAGTGCTTGCAATAATTTTTCAGATTCTGTCAGGGAAGATGTGTAATCTTCAAGAGTTGGGAAATCGCCAGGGTTCCATTTTAGATTACAGTTGTGAGAAAACTCGTCTTCGTTTTTTGTTGTGAAACTTAAGGATTCAATTTGATCCTGCGTATTGAAAATAGGCCATATAGCATCCCAGCCCCCTGAGTGATAAAAACCTATTACATAAATATTCTGATGTTTATGAAGAATATCGCTAAATACTTTGCGTGATTCAGTTAGAAGGGTTGATTCAAAAGCTATGGTGTTAAGTTCCATGATAGACCTGCCAATAAAAATTAGCCTGCGAATAATGACCAATCATATCAGCCGTAGGTTGGGCAGTCATGCCCAACAGTTGAATTCAATTAAGTATTTGTTGGGCATTGCTGCCCAACCTACGAGCGAATCAAATAATCAAACGCACCTAAAGAAGCTGTTGCTCCAGCGCCCATTGCCACAATAATTTGTTTGAAAGGTACATTGGTGCAATCACCGGCAGCAAATAAGCCGGGCACAGAGGTTTCGCCGCGTGGATTAATTTCAATTTCACCGCGAGCGGTTAGTTGCACTGTATCTTTCAGCCAATCAGTGTTGGGTAGCAAACCAATTTGTACAAAAATACCCTCAAGCTCTATTGAGTGAACTTCATTGGTTTCGCGATGTTTGTATTTCAGTGCAATGACTTTTTCGCCATCACCGATTACCTCAGTCGTTAATGCCTGGGTGATAACAGCCACATTCGGCAAGCTAAATAATTTGCGTTGCAATACAGCATCGGCTCGCAATTTTGAATCGAATTCAATCAGTGTGACATGCGACACTATACCCGCCAAATCAATTGCTGCTTCAACGCCGGAATTTCCTCCGCCAATGACTGCAACACGTTTGCCTTTAAATAAAGGGCCATCGCAATGTGGGCAATAAGCTACGCCTTTGCCGCGATATTCCTTTTCTCCTGGCACATTCATTTCTCTCCAGCGTGCACCGGTGGCGAGAACAATGCTTTTGCTTTTTAAGCTGGCACCGCTGGTGAGTTTAACTTCGATTAGATCACCGGGAATAATCTGTGCAGCTTTCTGTAAATTCATAACATCCACATCGTAATCTTTGACGTGTTGCTCCAATGCAGTGACTAATTTCGGACCTTGGGTTTCTTTGACGGAAATAAAGTTTTCGATTCCCACTGTATCCAACACTTGTCCGCCAAATCGCTCAGCGACTATACCTGTGCGTATGCCTTTGCGAGCTGAGTAAATTGCCGCAGCTGCTCCAGCAGGTCCACCACCGATCACCAACACATCGAATGGATCTTTTTGATTTAAGGATTCTGTTTCACGATCAGCCGTTGCTGTGTCCACTTTCGCTAAAATTTCTTCGAGTGTGGTTCTACCCTGTGCCAATAATTCCCCATTTAAATAAACGCTTGGTACGCCCATAATTTTTCGGTTGTCGATTTCACTTTGAAATAAAGCACCATCAATCATTACCGCTGAAAAATCAGGATTTTGTGCTGCGAGTAAGTTTACTGCCTGCACTACATCCGGGCAGTTATGACAAGATAGTGAAACGAAAACTTCAAAATGATGCTTGCCTTTCAATGAACGAATTTGCGTTAAGGTTTTATCATCCACTTTCGGAGGATGACCGCCTGTGTGTAACAAGGCTAACACTAGTGATGTAAATTCATGACCTAATGGAATTCCTGCAAAATGAATGCGCGGTGATTCATTGTTGGTTGCTACACCGAATGAAGGTTTGAAGTGATGATTTCCCTGTGTGTTGACGCGAATTTTGTCTGAGAGCGACGCAATTTCATTGAGCAAATCTTGCAGCTCCCGACTTTTTTCACTGTCATCCAAACTGGCAGTTAACTGAATCGGGCGTTGCAATTTTTGCAAGTAGGCACCGAGTTGGGTTTTGATGTTCGTGTCTAACATGATGTGCTCCGATTGAAATTGTTTGCCCTCACCCTAACCCTCTCCCAGAGGGAGAGGGGATTGGCTCCTCCCTTTGAAAAAGGGAGGCGGGGGAGGGATTTAAGATGGTCAAA
>CAZICR010000305.1:0-4492 GCA_964537795.1 uncultured Cellvibrionaceae bacterium
AAAATCAATTGGTTGTGATGCTTGCTAACGAATTGCAGTTGAGTCCACACAAAGCTGATCTGACGATGTCATCCATCATCGAGCAAATTACCAATGCCTTGAGTCGCGGTGAGTCAGTCACCTTGCCGGGTTTTGGTAGTTTCAAAGTCAGTGAACGTGCTGCGCGTGAAGGACGGAATCCCCGTACAGGTGAGACTATAAAAATTGCGGCTAGCAAATCGGTAGTATTTAAAGCAGGAAGCCATTTGAAATCGGCGGTTAACCCGTAGGTTGGGCAGCAATGCCCAACAATATTTTTTATCGAAATCCAATGTTGGGCATTGCTGCCCAACCTACTCTGCACAAAATTCGAAATCCAATAAGAGACATAAAAAATGTCATTAACCAATAAAATTTTACTGGGCATGATTGCAGGAATTCTGGTTGGAATTATTTGCAATAAAATTTTGGCCTTGCCTGATGCCAATGCTGTTCCTGCGACAGGTTTAGGTCAATGGATTCAAACGGTATTGATCAATAGCATTTTTGATACAGTCGGCCAAATTTTTATTGCGTCATTAAAGTTATTGGTTGTACCCATGGTATTTGTATCACTGGTGTGTGGCGCTGCTGCATTGGGTGGACACAACCGCATGGGAATGATGGCAAGCAAAACCTTGATCTTGTATTTAATTACTACAGCATTGGCAATAGCGTTGGCAATTCTATTTGCAGTAATTGTGCAACCGGGTGCAGGAATACAAGTTACTTTAGCGGCTGACTATGTTGCACCTGCTGCACCTTCTATTAAAGAAACCTTTATCGATATTTTTCCTGACAATCCGCTTGCTGCAATGGTTGAAGGAAATATGTTGCAAGTGATTGTCTTTTCCATTTTGTTCGGTTTGGCGATTTCACGCACGGCGGGTGAAACTGGAAAATCCATGTTGAATTTTTTTGATAATCTCAACACTGTAATTTTAAAAATGGTGATGATGTTAATGCACCTTGCTCCTTACGGCGTCTTCTGTTTGTTGGTGAAATTATTTGCGAATTTAGGTTGGTCTGCCATTCTGGACTTGGCTAAATATTTTTTCCTGGTGCTGTTAGTGTTATTTATACACGGCTTGGGAGTATATGGATTATTGCTAAAAATGTTAACGGGATTAAACCCGATTATATTTTTTAAAAAAATGTGGAAGGTTATGGTATTTGCATTTAGTACTGCATCCAGCAATGCCACTTTGCCGATTAATTTACGTACAGTTGAGCATGATTTGGGCGTTGATAATAAGGTGGCGTCCTTTTCTGTTCCGCTGGGTGCAACTATCAATATGGATGGCACAGCAATTATGCAGGGTGTCGCGACTGTGTTTATTGCACAGGCTTATCAAATTGATATTGGTATTGCGGGTTATTTATTGGTGATTTTAACAGCTACATTGGCGTCAATAGGTACTGCCGGGGTGCCGGGTGTTGGCTTGGTGACACTTGCCATGGTGCTTCAATCTGTTGGGTTACCTGTTGAAGGTATTGCAATGATTATTGGCGTGGATCGTTTTCTGGATATGGTGAGAACTGCAGTGAATGTAACTGGCGACTCGGTGGTTTCTGTGATAGTCGCGAAAAGCGAAAAGCTACTGAATTTGGAAATTTTTCACAACAAAAAATTAAACGCAGAAAATGATCCTGTTTAATGAATTGCACTTTGTGGTTCAGCGAACTGCAAACTGATTTCCAATTCATCCGCCAAACAGGGCCAGCGTTTGATTTCATCCGACCAGCCACGGTTTTTGTGAGTTTGAATATATTGGCGAATGGATTCGCTTTCCAGTTTTTGTTCATTTAACAATAATTCTGCCGAGAACAATACGACTTGATCCAATAAATTTGCAAAAGGTTCGCCAATTAATTCGTGTGCAATTAAATTTGCAGTAGTGTTATCCATAGGTGTCAATGGCACCCCGCTTTTTGCCATAAAACGATCATTTACTTCTTCCAATAGTCTATGCGCCAGGTAGGCCTCATCCAAAAGCGCTACCAGTTGGCGATTTTCTTTGATCAGATCAGGCGGCGATAGAAAATAATTGGCTGCTACAGAGATTATAGGTTTCACTTCCTGTTCGATTTTTGCTTCCTGAATAATCTGTTCTATGGCATCAATAAAATCTGGAACGTGTGAAATATAGCGTTCTACAAAGTCAGCCAGGGGTTCAATCGAATCTTCGGGTAATAATATCGAGCTGTGCAAAAAAGGACGGCGCTTTTGCAAAAATTCCAACAATTTTCCCCGTGCATCAGTGTGGGATTTAGCCTGAATAATTATTTGTTTTATTGAATTCATGTGGGGGGCGTGTGCTGAGTAAAATTCGTGATCTAACCCTAAACTATAACGGTTTAAATGCAAGTGATTATTAATATCATATTTTTATAAAAACCCATTTGGTAGATCATTCAAATGGGTTCTCTTTTAAAACAATGACTTAAAAGGCGCTGGAGATTTTTAAGCGTAAGACATTATCTATGTCGCCGGTGAAGTATTGTTGGAATTGAAGTGACCAGTCTATATAGCCGCTGCTTCTGCCTATACCCAATACACCGTAAAGCCCACCGTCTATATCAATGTGTTCATCGTAGCATCCAGAGCAATTGGCTATTCCTCTTTCTGAGTAAAGCATTCCGGTTGCACCGAGTCGAACGGTATAAAAACTGAGTTTATCTGCGCCGAATTGGGTTTTAGGACCGTACTCAATGAATGCAGTGAGTCCATCCGCTTCAGATTCTTCATAACTCGCATCACCCCAATAATCTTCTACTAGCTGAATAAATTCATCGTCATCGTTATAAAAAATAAAACTCATACCCAGGGAAAGCGTGTTTTCGCTGGTGTTGGTGTAACGTTCAGCGGCGAAGCCTATGGCAGTTGCATGGTCACCGATTCCCTCTCTCCAGGCTTGTTCTTTATCAAAAGTCATATGATCAATGTGTCCTGACCAGCTCCAGGCAGAATAGGGGGCTTGGGGTTGTTGAGCATAAGCTGATAAACCAAGCAAAACCAGTGCTGAAAAAGCGAGTGAGTAAAGACGTTTCATGAATTGGAATCCCGTAATGATTGCGACACTCAAAAGGCTAGCAAGATTAACTGTATCCAGCCTTAATGCACAGTTGCATCCGCTTTGATCGTGAATAAATTCTGTTATCTCTATATAATCCGCGCTCTTTCCGCCTGCTGCCGAGCCAATCTATGTCCGATCTTGCCAACAAAACAGCAATCAACCGAACAGCAACCGTCACCCGCAATACCTTGGAAACCAAAATCACTGTTAGCCTTGATTTGGATGGTATGGGTAAAGGCACATTCAACACCAAAGTCCCATTTCTTGAGCACATGATGGATCAAATCGCCCGTCACGGCATGATTGATCTCGACGTTACCTGCGATGGCGATGTGCACATTGATGATCACCACTCGGTGGAAGATATTGGTATCACTATTGGTCAAGCAATTGCCAAGGCCATCGGCGATAAAAAAGGCATTCGTCGTTATGGTCACGCTTATGTGCCATTGGATGAAGCCTTGTCACGCGTTGTGATTGATTTCTCCGGTCGCCCCGGTTTGGTGATGCAGGTGCCCTTTACGCAAAAGCGTATTGGTCAATTTGATACTGAATTGTTCTGGGAATTTTTCCAGGGGTTCGTGAATCACGCCAATGTGACACTGCATATCGATAATTTACGTGGCCACAATTCGCATCACCAGATTGAAACTGTTTTCAAAGCCTTCGGTCGTGCGTTGCGTATGGCATTGGAGCGTGATCCTCGTATGGAAGGCATAACACCTTCAACCAAAGGCAGTTTGTAATTAATGTCCACACAAACGATTGCTGTTATTGACTATGGAATGGGCAACTTGCATTCAGTTGCGAGTGCCCTTCACCAGGTTGCACCCGATCAAAAAATTCTTGTGACAGCCGATGTGAATCTTGTGAGCAAAGCTGATCGTGTTGTTTTTCCTGGTGTAGGTGCAATCCGCGATTGCATGGGTGAAATTAAACGTTTGGGGTTTGATCGACTTCTGAAAGAACAAATTGCTACAGGCAAACCTGTATTGGGTATTTGCGTCGGCATGCAAGCCCTGATGGATCACAGCGAAGAAAACAACGGTGTTGATTGTATTGGCATATTGTCGGGCAATGTAAAATTTTTTGGTGAACATCATAACGACGCACAAGGCAATCCATTAAAAGTTCCGCATATGGGATGGAATCAAGTACATCATAATGATCATCCGCTTTGGCAAAACATTGAGCAAGATAGCCGTTTTTATTTTGTGCACAGTTTTTATATTCTGGCGAAAGATAAATCACAGATTGCTGCAACTTGTGAATACGGTTTGCAATTTCATGCGGCATTGGCAAATAAAAATTTATTTGCTGTGCAATTTCACCCGGAAAAAAGTCATACCGCCGGGTTGCAATTATTGAAAAATTTTACGAATTGGAATGGATGACCC
>CAZICR010000306.1:0-4487 GCA_964537795.1 uncultured Cellvibrionaceae bacterium
TTATCTCTGGATTCTGCAACATGGGAATTGATCAATTCAAATAATTGTTTTTTCGCCTCACCCCAAGCAATGCCTTTAGCAAATTCTTCGCGCATATAGGCAGTTTGTTCCGGTGTAGCGAAAGCTTGCCAGATTTGAAATACAGGAGCTGTGTCTGGATCTTTGGGTTCACCGGGCTCAAGCAGGTTGGTAAGGATTTTATTGATGGATTTTTTCAGTTGTTTTTCAGGTAAAAATAAAGGAATGGTGTTGCCATAACTTTTACTCATTTTGCGACCGTCCAAACCTTGCAGCACTGAGACATTTTCATCCACTTGCGCTTCAGGCAATACAAAATGCTCGCCGTAATGATGATTGAAACGTGCGGCTATATCGCGAGCCATTTCGATGTGCTGGATTTGATCTTTACCCACGGGAACCTTGTGCGCATTGAACATCAAAATATCAGCCGCCATTAAAATCGGATAAGAATATAAACCCATGGTAATGGCAAAATCAGGATCTTCATTAGCGGCAATATTGGCATCCACTGATGCTTTATAAGCATGGGCGCGATTCATCAAACCTTTTGCCGCCATGCAGGTTAATAACCAACAGAGTTCAGGAATTTCTGGCACGTCAGATTGACGATAAAAAAATGCTTTATCTGTATCCAATCCCAATGCCAACCAGGTTGCCGCAATTTCACGCGTGGATTGATGAACCATTTCCGGATCATGACATTTAATTAACGCATGGAAATCTGCCAGAAAATAAAATGATTCCGCTTGGCTATTTTGACTGGCCAAAATTGCCGGACGAATGGCGCCAACATAATTACCTAAATGAGGGGTTCCGGTAGTGGTAATACCGGTAAGAATACGTTGTTTGTTCATAAAATTTACTTACTGTTTCGAGTGACAATTATTGTTGTGGGTAATGTGATGCAGAATTTTTTAAAATACAAGCTTCATAACCCGCTTGCGTTAACAACTGAACAGCGACATTGGCACGACGACCTGAATCATCTGTTACCACATATAAGACGTCTGACCTTAAATCTTTTAAATAATCGCGCAGTTGTTTAAGCGGAATTCCTCTGGACCCTGTGACCGCTTGAATCTTACGTTCCAAGGGTAAACGTACATCAAGAATTTCCCAGGTACGAGTAGTTTTTTTCAATTCATCGCCAGTGACAAGTCGTTGTACGGGTTCTGCAAGCAATTCAACAAAATCTTCTTTTTTCAGTTGCATCAATCGACCATCAGTGCACATTTCAACTGTTGCATTACGGGTGGTATCACCGACCAGTGCTTCTTCACCAAAATAATTTCCTACCCGTAAATGCGCCAATAATTTTCCTGATGCATCCAACACATTGGCTGAGCCTGATTCAATCACATAAAAATAATCACCACGTTCACCATGAGTGATCACTTTTTTTCCTTTTTCAAATTCTACCGACACAAAACGCGCAAACAATTGACGAATGTTAGCAGGCGGAAGTTTTCCAAATAAAGGGGCTTCAATTAATGATGACATCCAATCCTGCTCATCATTTTCAGTTGTTTTGGATGCTTTTTTATTTTGCTCGGGTTTGGAATGACTTTCACTCCAGGCCATTACCAAATCCAATTGATCGCTATCGACAAATAAAATTTTCACCGGTGTTTTACTAATACCTGTGTGTAAAAGCGGTTCGGTATTGTTTAAGGCTTGCACCGCTCTATCACTGTCTGAAGTCACTTCAATTGAGCTGAATGACGCATCAATCAAATCCACTTGCCCTTCTACCAAAAATAATTTTTCTTTTATGGGATGACTGCGTTTAAAAAGAATACTGCCCTTGGGAAATTCTTTTATGGCGACTCTGCTCGCCAGTTGCGAGAGGTAATCCTTATTCAAGGTATTTAATGGACTAAATTGGGACAACTGCTGCAATTCAATAGTCATGGATATCGATCTCTAACTGAATTTCACTTTTCCGGAAAAAAATTGATTGGCAACTCGGTAGAGATACCAGGCATCATCTTTTCCGGCTATTTCCCTAATAGAGTGCATCGCAAATGTAGGTACGCCTACATCAACTGTTTTTACACCCACTTCTGATGAAACAATCGGCCCAATGGTACTACCGCATCCCATATCGGTTCTTGCAACAAAAGTTTGAACAGGAATTTTTTCCAATTCACAGAGCGCACGAAATAACGAGGCCGTATCACTGGTAGTTGCATAACGTTGATTCGCATTGACTTTAATTACTGGCCCTTTATTGAGTATGGGACCATGGTTCTCGTCATGCTTGTCCATAAAATTGGGATGAACACCATGTGCATTATCAGCAGAGATCATCAATGAACGATCAATAGATCTCGCTCGTTCTTGTGAATCGGTCAATAACCTTTCCAAAAAATGTTGTAAGAAAGGACCTTTGGCGCCACAACAGGATGCACTGCCCACTTCTTCATGATCTGTCGCAATAAAGAGCGCTGATTGTTGGTTTCCTGCCTCAAGGATAGAACAGAATCCCAAATAACAACTGAGTAAATTGTCCAAACGTGCGCTAGCTATGAACTGTTTCTCAAACCCAACCATAGAAGCGGGTTGGGTGTCGTATAAACTCATCTCGTAATCCAACAAATTGACGCCATCCAATTCGGGATACTCACGTTCAAGCAATTTTTTCAGCAGACTTTTAAAGTCTGTGGTGAGTTCATTGGATTGCAATAACACCGGCACTATATCTTTTTGCGGATTGATCGAACGACTGTTATTGGCTTCACGATCCAAATGAATCGCCAAACTGGGAATGAATGCGACAGGATCATGAAAATCCAACAGCACACTACCCAAAACATTTTGTTGATTTTGATAAGTGACTCGACCGGCGATTGATAAATCCCGATCAAACCAAGGCGCTAAAAGTGCGCCACCATAAACTTCTACACCCAATTGATGGTATCCGCGACGATTCAATTCCGGATTGGGTTTTACTTTGAGACAAGGACTATCAGTATGCGCACCCAGCATTCTGATGCCATGTTCAACCAATGAATGTTGACCATAAACAAAGGCGATCAGCGAAGAATCATTACGGGTAATCACATAGGATTTTCCGGGTTCCAAATGCCAAACGTCCGATTCACGCAACGCAATAAAACCTGCATCGACCAACTTGCGTTTCATTTGTGCAGTTGCATGAAACGCAGTGGGGGCGGATCGCAAAAACTTCAGCAATCCCTGATTAAATTCATCAAGGGCGAGAGCCATAATTGATTACACCTGATTATTCGATTTGAATTTTCCGACGAGCTGCCGGCCGCTTTTGCCAGGAAACACTGTCGCGCAAGTATACAGGCTGAACCGATACTATCGACTCAGTCTGCCCTTTTTCCACTGATATGGCAGCAATTTTAACTATAGATGCCGCATTCGGATAAATATCCTGTTGTGTAATGACCGGATTTAATTGCGAAAACGCCGGATAGTGCCAACCCTGCCCCAAAGCAGCAAATTGATTTTGTAAGTTTTTAATGTTTTCCAGATCAACCAGAATCTGTGGTGCACTGACAGCTTCTTCACCATTCAACACTGGCAATCCATTTTCAATCTGATAAAGCCCCCAATAGACTTCATTCATTCGCGCATCCAGACAAGTCAGTAAGGGCAGATTCGTATCGGGTGACGCCGTATGAAAAGCCAGAGCCATGGATGCCAATGTTGATACAGGCACTACCGGTAAATCAGCACCAAAAGCCAATCCTTGTACCACCCCCATGCAAATACGCAAACCGGTAAATGAGCCTGGGCCACAGCCAAATGCTATTGCATCCAAACGGGAGAGAGGGATACCTGCCTCTGCCAGAATTTGATCCACCATCGGCAACAGTCGTTGAGTATGGGATTTGGCCGCCAATTCAAATTGCTGGTTGATGTCACCGTTAAGGTACAAGGCCACCGAGCAGGCATCTGTTGATGAATCCAAACCAAGAATAATACTCATACAATTTTTCACTCAAAAAAATAGGCTCCCGCAGGAGCCTAATTCGTCAAAAACTTTTCAATCAGGATAAGACTTTCAGCAATTGTTGACGGATAAGATCAACAGCTCCTATACCATTAATACGGGTATAGCGGGTTTTTGCTTTTCCACTCTCTGATAATTTTTGATAAAAACTAACCAAAGGTTCAGTTTGATCATGATAGACAGACAAACGTTTACGAACCGTTTCTTCGCTGTCATCCGAACGCTGTATCAAAGGCTCACCAGTGAAATCATCATGGCCTTCTACTTTTGGCGCATTGTGTACCAAATGATAAACACGACCGGAAGCTTCATGCACGCGACGACCACTCAAGCGTGACACGATTTCTTCATCAGGTACAAAAATTTCAATAACATGATCTATTTCAATACCAGAATCCAATAGTGCTTCAGCTTGTGGAATGGTGCGAGGAAAACCGTCAAATAAAAATCCCTTGGCGCAGTCATTGGAAGCTATGCGTTC
>CAZICR010000307.1:0-4460 GCA_964537795.1 uncultured Cellvibrionaceae bacterium
GTTTTTCAATTTGTGTGATGATGGATTTTACTTGCTGCGCCTGATTTTTATCCGCGACCAAAATAGCATCAGGTGTGTTGATAATCATTAAATTATCAACACCCAAAGTCGCTACTAATTTATCGCGTGAAAATACCAAAGTATTAGTAGAGCCCACATC
Source organism: uncultured Cellvibrionaceae bacterium (assembly GCA_964537795.1). Taxonomy (GTDB): domain Bacteria; phylum Pseudomonadota; class Gammaproteobacteria; order Pseudomonadales; family Cellvibrionaceae; genus Cellvibrio. The sequence continues at coordinate 161 of CAZICR010000307.1, forward strand.
AATACTGTCACCAATAAAACTATTACCTGAATTGTCTTTATCATTTAAATCGCTGAAAGATTTCCAATCGCCTACATCACTCCAGCCTGCATCCAAAGGAACACAAACCACATTTTGGCTTTTTTCCATCAATGCATAATCAATTGAAATATTCGGCGCTTGTGAAAAAGATTCTTTATCTATACGAATAAAATCAAGATCCTGTTTTGACTTTTGTTTTGCAGTTTCAACTACTGTAACCAATTCAGGGCTTTGCACTTTTAATTCTTTTAAAAATACGGATGTTTTAAAAACAAACATACCACTATTCCAAAAATAGCAACCCTCATCCAGATAAGACTGGGCTGTTTCAAGATTGGGTTTTTCAACAAACTTTTCAACAGAAGAAAACATAGCATGTGTATCGGACTTTTTGGTTTTGATATAACCGTAACCCGTTTCAGGTCTCGTTGGCTGTACACCAAAAGTCGCCAGATGATTTTTTTCAGCTGCAATCACCGCATTTTTTACCGCTTGCTGAAAAACATCTACTTCACGAATCATATGATCCGCCGATAAAACCAACAATACCGGGTCAGCTTCCAAACTCGCCGCATGAATTGCGGCTATAGCCAAAGCGGGGGCCGTATTACGTGCAACTGGCTCCAATAAAATAGACGCATTTTTTTGTCCAATTTCATGCAACTGTTCCGCGACCATGAAACGGTGCTCTTCATTACAGACTACAATCGGTGCGGCAAGGTCAGCTATACCCTTCAAGCGCAACAATGTTTGCTGTAGCATAGTCACATCACCAAACAATTTTAATAATTGCTTTGGATAATGTGTACGCGACAAAGGCCACAAACGTGTACCAGAACCACCAGCGAGAATAATTGGGATGATCATAATTGTTGCTCTGCGTTTAAATTTTTATTTATATCTTTCCGCCAAAAATTTTTTCAACGAAGGACCAATATCAGGGTGACGCTCGCCATAAATCACATTCGCCATCATATAACCCATCTTGGTTCCACAATCATGACTACGACCAATTAATTGATAGGCTTCAACAGTTTCCAAACCTAACAATGCATCCAGTCCATCAGTCAATTGAATCTCACCGCCAGCACCCGGCATAGTTTTCGCCAACAAATCCCAAACCGTTTTTGATAAAACATAACGACCTACTATGGCCATATTGGATGGTGCTTCATCAACAGGAGGTTTCTCAACCATAGCTTTAATTGCAGCCGTTTGCCCAGGTGCCACTTGAGCACCTGAACAATCCACAACGCCGTATTTATCAACTTGATCCATCGGCACTTGTTCTACCAGGATTTGACTATTACCTGTTTCCGCAAAACGTCTGGCCATGCCAGCCAAATTATCTTGTTTTAAATTACAGGCAGCGTTATCAATTAAAACATCTGGCAAAAGCACAGCAAAAGGTTCATCCCCAACAACCGAGCGCGCACACAATATTGCATGCCCCAATCCTTTTGCTTCTGCTTGACGCACAGAAATCACTGTTAACCCGGGTGGTGTAATTGAACGAATTTCAGCAAGTAATGAACGTTTCAAACGTGATTCCAGTTGAGCTTCCAATTCAAAACTGGTGTCAAAATGATTTTCTATCGCATTTTTACTGGCGTGAGTAATTAATACGATTTCTTTAATACCTGCTGCTGCAGCTTCTTCAATTACATATTGAATTAAAGGTTTATCTACTACAGGTAGCATTTCTTTAGGAATAGCCTTGGTCGCTGGCAACATGCGCGTTCCCAACCCTGCCACTGGAATTACCGCTTTTTTAATGCTCATAGTGATTTTCTCTCCAAGAATTCAATTACGAATTTAACATTGATAATATTTCTTTGGTTTTTTCGTCAACCAACTTCTGATTCGCGCGTGATTCCAAATTCAAACGCACAACCGGCTCAGTATTGGACATACGCAAATTAAAACGCCACTCAGTAAACTCCAGACTAATGCCGTCTGTTTTATCAATTAACACTGCATCTGCCTGATAATGTTGCAACACTTTTTCAATCGCTGCTTTTGGATTTTCAACATGACTATTGATTTCACCCGGCGATGGAAATTTGGCAATTCGATCAGCGAGCATGGATGACAGTGGTTGTGATTTACGGCTTAACAATTCGCAAACCAGTAACCAGGGAATCATGCCACTATCGCAGTAAAAGAAATCACGGAAATAGTGATGTGCACTCATTTCGCCACCATAAACCGCATCCTCCAACCGCATACGTTCTTTAATAAAGGCATGACCGGTTTTGGATTGAATAGCAACGCCGCCCGATTGTTTAACTATGTCCTGAGTGTTCCAGGTTAACCGTGGGTCATGAATAATGTTAGCGCCGGGATTTTTTAACAAAAAAGCTTCGGCTAATAATCCAACAATATAATAACCTTCAGTGAACTGCCCTTTCTCATCAAATAAAAAACAACGATCAAAATCACCATCCCATGCAATTCCCATATCTGCTTTATGATCCAACACAGCCTGGCTGGTTGATGCACGATTTTCCGGCAACAATGGATTAGGAATACCGTTTGGAAAAGTACCGTCAGGCTGATGATGGATTTTAATAAATTCAAAAGGTAAATATTTTTCTATAGCGTCTATCACGTGACCCGCTGCACCATTGCCCGCATTCACTACTAATTTCAGTGGTTTAAGTGCGGATTGATCAACATAACCTAACAAATGCTGAATGTAGGCCGGAATAATATTTTCTTCTTTATAAGATCCTCTCTTTATAGGATCAACCACGGAAAATTTATTTTCTTCGGCCAGACGTTTGATTTCATTGAGCCCCGTATCACCGCTAATGGGTTGTGATCCAGCTTTCACCATTTTTAATCCATTGTAATCAATTGGATTATGACTAGCAGTGACCTCTACACCGCCATCCACGCCTAAATGACTGGTAGCGAAATAAATTTCTTCAGTACCGCACATGCCGATATCAATTACATCAACACCTTCATCCTGCAAACCTTTTGCGTAAGCCATTTTTAAATCGCGACTGGTTAATCGTACATCACCACCCAAAACAACCCTTTTGGGTTTTAAAAAAACAGCATAGGCACGTGCAATGCGATAAACAATGTCGTCATTCAATTCTTCACCAAGTTTGCCGCGAATATCATAAGCCTTGAAACATGTAAGAGTCATGGAAAATTCCTGTCTAAATTTTTTTATGTATTTCAGTCAACATAAAATCAAAAACCTGTTCGATACTCATACTGGTACTATCCACAATCACCGCATCGTTTGCAGGAACCAAAGGTGACACACTACGTTTGGTGTCACGATCATCGCGCTCCTGTATTTCTTTTACCAGAATATCTTTATCAACAGTTTCACCCTTGGCAATTAACTGTTTGTAGCGGCGTTCCGCCCTGGCTTCAGCGCTCGCTGTTAAAAATAATTTAACTGGCGCACTGGGAAATACCACCGTACCCATATCACGGCCATCAGCAATTAAACCCGGTGCAGTTGCAAACGCACGTTGACGCGCAAGTAATGCGGCTCTAACCGCAGGATAAGCGGCGACTTTTGAAGCTGCCATACTGATAGTTTCAGTACGAATAGCATCAGTGACATTTTTATCTTCAAGAAAGATAATCGTTTTATCGCCACTCACATCAAAACGAATTTGCAAATTCAAAGCCACATCAGCAACTGCATCAACATTATCCAAATTAATATTTTTTTGCAGGGATGCCAAAGCGGCAATACGATATAAAGCACCACTATCCAATAAATGAAAGCCTAATTGTTTTGCCAGTAATTGACTCAAAGTTCCCTTGCCTGATCCACTGGGTCCATCGATGGTAACCACTAATATTTTTTTCGACATAAAATTTAACCACCAAAACTATTTTTAACTAACTCATTAAATATTTTTTCACAGGCTTGTGCAGGATTTTCTGCACCAGTAATTGGCCGACCAATCACTAAATAACTGCTACCTTCCTGCATAGCCTCCACAGGAGTCAAGGTACGGCGTTGGTCATCGGCAGGTGAATCCGCCAACCGAATTCCAGGAGTCACCAGACAAAAATTCTGATCGAATTGTTGGCGCATTTGTTTGGCTTCACGAGCGGAGCAGACAATACCGTCAAGACCGCAATAATGAGCCAAACCAGCAAGGCGTTCGACTTGATTATCAACTGTATAAGCCACTCCGACGCCGAGCAAATCGGATTGTTCCATACTCGTGAGTACGGTTACAGCGATCAACAGAGGTTGGGGGCCTGATCTTTGGTCTAATATTTCACGCGCTGCCAG
>CAZICR010000308.1:0-4454 GCA_964537795.1 uncultured Cellvibrionaceae bacterium
TGCTTGTGGATGATACCCCTGAAAATCTTGATGTTTTAAGCGCCATTCTTGAAGATCTCAATTGCCAGTTATTGGTGGCAACTTCAGGCGAGCGTGCGCTGGAAATTACTGCAAAACAAAGTCCTGATTTGATTTTGTTGGATATCATGATGCCGGATATTGATGGTTTTGAAGTCTGCAAAAGATTGAAAGCCAATCCGGGTACAGCCGCTATATCGGTCATTTTTGTCACTGCGCGCACTGAAGATATCAGTTTGGGATTTCAGGTTGGCGGAGCTGACTACATTACCAAGCCAATTAATGCGGACGAAGTCAAAGCACGTGTTAATTATCATCTTGAACGCAAGCAATTGCTTGCAGAACTTCAATTATTTAATCGTTCACTTGAAACCAAAGTGCGGGAACGCACCGCAGAATTGACATTGGCCAATCGTCATTTGCGTGAAGAAATTAATGAACGACGTTATATGCAAGACAGGCTGAATTATTTGGCTACGCATGATTTCGTAACCCGCCTCTACAATCGTAATGCATTGGAAAGTCACGTATCCCAACTCTTGGCGCGAATACAACTGGAGTCATCTTCAGGCACTTTTTTACTAGTGGATATAGATAGATTCAGGTTAATTAATGAGAGTTGTGGCAGCGTAGCCGGAGACGAATTGTTAAGGCAGTTTGCCGATTCGGTTTCCGGACTACTTTCGAGTGAAGATTTTTTTGCCAGAATTGGTGGTGACAGGTTTGTGGTCGTTTCACATTCAGTATTGAAAACCAAAGGCATGGCGTTGGCACAAACTATTTTGGATCATTTGCGGAGTTTCAGTTTTCAGTGGGAAGAAAAGCAATTCAACCTTGAAGTTTCAATCGGCGCTATTGAGCTCACCGATAAAATTTATAGTTTTGATCAGGTGATGTTGCACGCGGACGAAACACTCTACCTTGCAAAAAATGAGGGGCGTGGAATTGTCCGCACATTCGATGACGCCATCAATGAAAAATCTTCGCAGCGAGAAAGCATTAACTGGGCATCGCGATTGGTTGACGCATTGAAAGAAAGTTCGTTTCGCCTTTTCTTTCAATTCGTTGAAAATATCCAATCCAAACCGGAAGAAAAAAAACGCTACCGCATGGAAATTTTATTGAGGTTATGGGATGCGAATAACAACAGGGTTATTTATCCTATTGAATTTATAAGGCCTGCTGAGAGACTGCATTTAATAGGTAAAATTGACCGTTGGGTTGTTAATGCAACCTTTGACTTTTTTGCAGCCAATCCTGTGTTGCTTAAAGAAATGGAATTGATTTCAATAAACCTGTCTGCGGTGAGTATTCGCGACTTGGCGTTTTCACAGTTCATAGCAACAAAACTGAATGATTATAAAATACCACCACAAAAAATTTGTTTTGAAGTGACGGAAACGGAAGCCATTATCAATGTTGAATCAGCCAAATCGTTTATGCGCAGTTTGAGTGACATGGGCTGCCATTTTGCACTGGATGACTTTGGTAGCGGTTTCGCGTCCTATGCATATTTGCATCAGTTAGTGTTTGATAAAATTAAAATTGACGGAATTTTTGTGCGCGATATGGATACCGATGCTTCGCATTACGCTATGGTTAAATCGATTGTGGAAATGGCCGCTTCACTTAAAAAGGAAATTACTGCCGAGTTTGTTGAGTATGAAACGGTTGCCACTATTTTGGCAGAAATGGGTGTTAGTTGGGTGCAGGGGTATCACTTTCACCGCCCTGAAATTTTAGATGCGGAGCACCTGCAGGAATATTTACTTAAAGATCATGCCAAAAATTAATCTACCAAATCTTGGTCAAGCGTTGGTTATTAGCATTGGTATTGCAACCGTTTATTTTTTGCTGGCGAAATTTGGGATGACCTGGAGCAGTTTCACTTCCGGCATTACCTTGGTTTGGCCAGCAGCAGGACTGGCTTTATTTTGTTGTTTCTATTTTGGCTGGCGATATGCTCCCGCTATTTTTATGGGATCTTTATTAGCCACTTTCTTTCTGCAATTTAACCAACTATTAAAACCAAAATCTGAATTAATTTTTTATGCTTCGCTCATGGCTCTGGCTGATGCTCTGCAAGCCTTGGTGGTGGCACGCATCAACAAAAAACTTTTCGACAATAATTTCAATACTTCTATTGTAAAGTTGTTGCCCTTTATACTCAGTGTATTTGTAGCCTGTTTGATTTCATCCAGTATCGGAACGCTCATTCTTTATCATTTACATATTGTATCGAGTGAGCTTTTTAAAAATTGGCTGTCTTGGTGGATGGGTGATTCAGCGGGCATGTTACTGTTTACACCAATACTATTCTGGTGTTTCGTTAAAAAATTCCGAACAAACAATCCTGGTGCCAGAGCATTTTTATTGCTTTCATCTGTTGCCGGAATCTCCATTTTTATTATGGCGGCAGTCAATTTTATTGAAGGCAAGCAACGTACCCAGCAGCAAGAGCTAGCTTCACAGCGATTCCAAACAGCTTTAAATAATCGCCTTGAATTGAGTCTGCGGGATATGGATGTCATCAATCGGTTTTATTACAAAATATATCCAACAGCCGATGATTTTGAAGAGTTGGCTAAACCTTTATTGCAGCGCAGTCCATGGATTAATCATTTAATTTGGCTGCCGATTAAAAATTTTAAGGATAAAGCCCAAGCGCCCGTGTTTTGGTCTTTTGCACTGGATAAAAAATATGAGTTGAAATCAGCTGATGATTTAATGCAGTTTATTGGTGAACAGAAAGAAAATCGTCAATTATTTGTGGGTAATCTTCATTTCAATGCTGATTCGGAATTGTCCACCTTTTATTTATATCATCCAGTAATGGATTGTTTAAACTCCAAAAGAGGCAATTGTTATTTTCGTGGTTGGGTAATAGGAGGTATTGATCTCCATCAATGGTTTAATCATGCATTGCAGCAAGTCGATAAGTCTCCTGATTCGGTTTCAATTGAAATTAGTAACGTTAAAGATAAATTTTCAATCGATCATAAAAATGGAAAATGGAAAAGGCAGCCTCATTACGAGGCGTCTGGCGCACAACTAATACTACAAACGCCATGGTATCTTTTGGATAAAACCTTCCAGTTAAAAATTTATCAAATAGATTCTTCTGAATTTATATTCAGTTGGTTGCAAATAAGTGCTTTGATTTGCTGCCTGCTATTTTTTGCTTTGCTATTTTCTTACGTTTACGCGCAGCAACGACATGATATTCTGATCGCACATAACCAAAAAAAATTGGAAGAGGACATTGAATTTCATACCCGATCATTGCGCACTGCAAATGATTGGTTGTTAAATGAAATTTCCGAAAGAAAATCGGCGCAGGAACTTTTGGAAAAGTCCCAATCTGAATTGTTTCAGCGGGAGCAACATCTGCGCAGTTTATTGGATAACATTCCCGATCCTATATGGTTAAAAAATAAAGATGGTTATTATCTCAGTTGTAATAAGGCGTTTGCCAAATTAATGGGATTAACAGAAGCCGATATTATCGGAAAACATGAATTCGATTTGGTTGCCGCTGAAGTCGCTGCTAATTTTCGGTTAAATGATGAAAAGGCACTGCAAAATGATCAGCAACCCCATAGATATGAACAGTGGTTAGTTGCATCAGATGCTACACCGCACTTGCTGGATACACTTAAAGTCGGGATAAAAAATTTACAAGGTGAGGTTATTGGTGTTTTAGGAATTGGCCGCGATATTTCTGAAAAACATTATTTAATTAATGCGTTGCAAGTTGCAAAAGATACAGCGCAGGCAGCCACACAGGCGAAAAGCCGATTCCTTGCCAATATGAGTCACGAAATTCGCACACCACTGAATGCGGTGCTGGGATATTCACAGTTATTAATTCGTGATAAGGAAATAGGGCCCAAGCAACAGGAAAAGCTGTCTGCGATTTTAACCTCAAGTCATAAACTTTTAGATCTAATCAATGATATTTTGGATCTTTCCAAAATTGAATCTGGCGCTTTGAATATCAAACAGGACTATTTTGATTTGCATCAGGAAGTGGCAACGGTGATTACGGTGGTGTCGGATCGTGCCCGCGCAAAAAATCTTTTACTTGATATTGGAGTCAGTTTACCGAAACCTTATGTTGTCAAAGGTGACAGGCAAAAACTGGGGCAGATATTAATTAATCTTTTAAGTAACGCCATAAAATTTACTGAACATGGAAAAGTCGGTTTGCATTTGCAGAAAGCAGATTACGGTATTGTATTTATCGTGAGTGATACCGGAGCAGGTATTGCAGAAAATGAATTGGCAGAATTGTTTGTTGCTTTTAAACAAGGCATGGCCGGTGAAAATGTAGGGGGTACAGGTTTGGGTTTAACCTTGTCTCGTCATTTAGCTGAAGCTATGGGCGGTAGCTTACAACTACAAAGTCAGATTGGTGTCGGCACCCAGGCATTTTT
>CAZICR010000309.1:0-4447 GCA_964537795.1 uncultured Cellvibrionaceae bacterium
TTTAGTTTAATTTTTTCTAAATTTTTGATTGGGAAATAGTATGGACTATGTTGTTGAAAAACATAAACAAAGTTTTGATGAAATAAGACGACTTTGTTTCTTGTGTAATGGATTGGATCGAACTAGCAGTTACATTTTTGCTGAATCAACCTATATCAATCCATCGGACCAGTCTAAATCGGTGTTGCAAAGTCTTCTTTCTTCTTCATTACTTCATTTGGCAGTATCGATTCGCATAAATCTATATCAGGATATAATTGACAATCATTCCATACCATTGGAAACCATGGCGGCTGATTATTATGAGGATGATAAATTAATTGTAACAAGTGTATCTATAAAGGATGTGTGCGATAAAATTATTCACGCAGATAGCGTATCTAAGCCAATTTATAAAAATTTTCCTATTGAAAAAGATGAAAAAATATCTTTTCAACTAAAAGGCACACATCGTAAAACTCTATGGACTTTGAATCTATGCTTGGAATTATTTACAGAGTTCATTCTAAGAATAGTTGATGAGATAGAATTTAATTCAAAAAATGTTACCCGCGATCAACGTTAAATTAGGAGATAATGTGCCAAAAACTCGAATAACAATTACTCCTGATATTTCAGCTGAGGTTCTTTTTGCTTCAGATCGAACATGTTGTGTATGTCGAGAAAGAGGTAAGCGAGTTCAAATACATCATATTGATGACGACCCGAGTAATAACTCTACAGATAATTTGTCTGTTCTATGCTTTGATTGCCATGATGAAACGCAAATTAAAGGTGGATTCGGGAAACATCTTACTGCACCTGTGGTTAAGAAGTATCGTGATGAATGGCTGGTACGTGTTCAACAGCGTCGAGATGAAGCTGATCGCTTTGCTATAAGTAAAATGGTGGGAACAAGTGCAATGCAGTCTTATGTAGAAAACGAAATTCCACCACGCAGTAGCTTGTATTTTTACCTAGACTCAATTCCAGATATCAAAAAGGAATTATATTCTAACGCTCAGCCAGAATGGGACTCCGGTGTAACTACGAGAATGAACCAAGCATCATATGACTACATTGACGGACTACAAGGAATTTTGGTTGGGCTTTCAAAATTTTATTCTGTCGAAGCGTTCGATGGACAGGAACCGCATGAATTCTTTTCAGAGATTATATCCTCTAGGTTTCGTTGGCATCGAGCCCACTGTGAACCTGATGGCCCAGGCAGTGGCGGAACAATGATCGGAATATTGTGTGGGGGAGCAGTCAAGTCCGATGTTGAGAAAATGGTAGAGGACATGGTGTTATCACTCATAGGTTATAGCGATGAATATAGTTGGAAACGATGGATGCAGCAGTGGGAAAATAAAGTAACCTAGCTGGACTTCCTGCCACACTTCAAAATTTAAAATTGGGGTCAAGAGTGAAATTAATTTTTGCTTCGTTGGCTAGGCTTATTGGCCCGTTAACAACTACGTTGTGAGAAATGAGAATGTTTTCTACGCCTTCAAAGTTAAAACAAAAGTTGGCTAAAGCAATTCAGCGAAAAAAGTTAGCTTGCGAGGCTCTTGCGAAGAAACATGTAGGTGGAGAGTGGAAAGAATACAGGGACGCAAGTGAAGAGGTGCTTCGATTGGAGCGGGAATTAGCAGCGGAAAATAATAAAGAATATGCTGTGAAAATAGAGTTTCCTGTGGAGTGGGATAGAGGAGCGCCATTGCCGCACCTGTTCTTAAATGATTGCCGCGCTTTTTTAACTTTCTATATCCGAGAGCATGACGCTAATTGGGATGGCACTTATGTCAATGTAATCGACCCGGCAGATGAAACACCGGTTACTTTAGCTCTAGTGCAGTTTAATTCGTGCGCAATAGCAAAGTTAGGCGCTCCAAATGATGAGGTCTTTCATGGGCATCCGCTTGAGGGGAAAGGACTCGAAGCATATTCTCCGTTGGTTATTAAAAACTCTAAATGGATAGAAGAGATTAAATCCATTAATAAAGTCCATACCTACTACAGCGAAAGTCATTGGCTCAATCGTAATCATTATTTGTTTGGTTTTCACGATGTAACATTTGAGTGTATTGCGGACTCTTTTGATGTGAGCCTGTATAAGACAAATATGGAAAGTCTTATGAAGATAGTATGCAAAAAAATGTTGGAGTAACCATAACAGAGCAAGTCATCAGCCTGGCCAATGCTGCGTTTCTATGAGAATTAATATATGGAAAACCCGATAGAAAAATTTCAGCTGTGGTGGAAAAGTGCGTTATTAAACTCCCCATTACAACAAAAGAGTGCGGTATGTATTTCGACAATTGATGAGAACGGATTTCCAAGTGGTAGATTTGTGGATTTGAAATCTGCTGACGAAAATGGTTTTACCTTTTGTACTTACCTCGATTCTGCAAAAGGAAAGCAGATTCAAATAAATCCTAAAGCGGCAATGTCTGTGTGGTGGGATCATGTAGGTTATCAAGTTAGGGTTATTGGTGAGGCGACAGCTATCAGTGAGGTTGAAGCTGATGAAATTTGGAAAACCAGAAAGCGCAGTGCCCAACTCACTACTACTGCATTCCACCAAAGCCAGCCAATGCTTGAACTGAATGAACTGACGAGTAGATTTAAATCTGTTGAGAATAAATTTACTGGCTTGGAAATTCCAAGGCCTGATAATTGGGGAGGTTACTGTATTCGCCCAGTATCAATTGAATTCCTTACGTTTACAGAAAGCAGACTACACATCCGTGAACTGTACAGCCGTGCAGAAAATGGTTGGATAAAAAGTTACCTTCAGCCTTGAATGTCAGGGTTTACAAATTAACATCGCAAAGTCATTATTGGTTTCTAAGTATGATATTTAGATATTTCATTCTCTCGGTCGCCATAGTTTTTTCATGTGACTTAAAAGCAACGTCTTGCTGGCCGAAAAAGGAACGAATTTTTGCAGAGTGTAGCGATGGTAGTTGCGCTAATTTTTTGTATGTTCGGGAAGTTCAATCTTATGATTATTGTTCACGTCGGCCGGTAATAGAAAAGCCACCGGAATGGTCGAAAGAAGTTTTTGAATTTGAAATTCAAAGGAATAATTTTCGCTCTGAAAGTGGTGTGTATGAGTTATTGTTAGATAGCAGTTTGATGCACATTATTTCTGACACCGAGAAATATCGATTATATTCTGAAGAATCAAAGAAAAATGGTTCCCCATTAGCAACGCTGAGTCGGAGTTCCAGCCACTCTATAGATGAATTGAGAATAGAGTGGATGTTAAAAGAGACAAAAGAATATCAAAAAATGCTTCTTTTCAAGATGTTAGATTGGCTCATCCTGCTGATAGCATCAGTGCTTCTCATTTATTCGATTGTATGGTTTCACAAGTGGCAAAAATCGCTCTTATCAATCAAATGGATGTATTTGAGTATAAGCCTACAGGCATTCATATTTATAATTTCTTTTGTGAGCATGCATGATTGGTCGATGCCGTTAATTATATTTTTGGCTGTATTTATTCCCGGCATATGGTTGTATCAAATTGTCAGCGTTGTTAATTCATGGTGGTCTGACAGACGCTTAATCAAGTAGGTTGGGCAGTCATGCCCAACAAGAATCTCAATTGTAAAGAGAATGTTGGGAATTGCTGCCCAACCTACGGTTAAGATTTTGAATCACAAATAGTCAGGGGCCGAAAAAATTCAAATTTTTAATTAAACACCAAGGCTGTAATTTAAAAATAATTAATGTAAGAGATATTTATGGATCACCTCACCAAAATTCAGGCACAGATGCGTGCTGATCAAGTACGTGCATTTCGGGCAGAGCAAACCTTACTGAGTGAACAAGGTTTGCTGCAACTACCAGACGATACAGCAACAGCGATTCAACAGTATCACGATAACTTGTTGCGCGAATTGCAACAGGCACAGGATGTAGACTTGAGCGAGGGTGCGCGGCATTTGTCGCTCGGTATGCAGATAGTTTCTTTTCTTGGTGCGGCTGCGCTGGCAGCGAGTTTGTTTTTTCTGTTTTATCAATACTGGGGATACTTTGCAACAACCATACAGGTCATCATTTTAATTGCCGCACCGCTCGTCAGTTTAGCAATAGCATGTTGGGCGCAGCGATTGGATAGTTCAGGTTATTACGCAAAGTTGGCTGCGCTGATATCGTTTGCGAGTTGGGTGTTAAATATTGCGATGCTCGGCAGTATTTTTAATATCACACCATCGCCCAACGCTTACGCCATATTTGCACTTTACGGATTTATACTCGCTTATTTATTGCAGGTGCGTTTAGTGTTAGCGGCTGCACTGGTGTGTAGTTTTATTTTTATCGGCGCCAAGTTTGGCACCTGGATGGGCAGCTATTGGGTTTCTGTAGGCGAAAACCCCGAACATTTTTTCTTGCCCTCGCTGATTTTCTTTGCATTACCCTTGTGGATCAATCAATCGCGTTTTCACGGATTTAC
>CAZICR010000310.1:0-4419 GCA_964537795.1 uncultured Cellvibrionaceae bacterium
AAAACGTTATTACGATTTTTTATCACGTTCAAGTTTTTGCAACCTATGTGCAAAATCATCAAGTTGACGAAAACGCGCCGCATTTTTTCGCCATTCTTTGGTGCTACTCATTGCCGTACCAGATGAGTAAGACCCCGCTTCAAAAATCGAGGAAGTAACCAAACTCATTGCCGTAATATGAACCTCATCTGCGATCTGCAAATGACCAACGATTCCAACAGCGCCCGCTATCCTACACTGATTACCGATTACTGTACTGCCTGCAATTGCAGTATGTCCGGCAATTGCGGTATTGCGACCAATTTTTACGTTGTGGGCTATCTGCACCAGGTTGTCGATAATGACGCCGTCATCAATCACTGTATCGTCCAATGCGCCTCTATCAATGCAACTATTTGCACCAATTTCAACCCGATCACCAATAATCACTCCACCGAGTTGATGTATCTTCAACCAACCTTCATTTAACGGAGCAAAACCAAAACCATCAGCGCCTATGACACAACCACTATGAAACAAACATTCAGCACCAATTTTGATTCCATGATAAACAGTAACGTTCGCGCGCAATTCAGTGAACGAACCTATTTCCGTCCCTTCGCCAACAAAACAACCTGCACCTATAACAACACCATCGTTTAAAACGACATGATTCGCTATAACAGCTTTGGGGCCGATACTGACATTCTGACCAATCACAACAGAGTCACCAATCACTGCTGTTGCGTGAATTCCGACAGTTTGAACAGGTGTAATTTTGAAGAGCGCACTCAATCTGGCGTAAGCCAAATAGGGTTTGTCGACAATTATTTTGTTTCCTGAAAATTCATTTATCAAAGCAGGATTAATTAACACCGCACCGGCAGAAGTCGATAGCAAATATTTTTTGTAAACCGGATTCGCGATAAAACTGAGATGATTGCGAGTAGCTGTTTGTAAACTGGCAATTCCATTCACCTTATGGTCTTCGTCTCCATGCAGCTCGGCATCCAGATGCCGAGCAATTTCTCTCAAAGTAAAGAAGCGCATGAATAGAGGTGCAGTCACTGCATTATTTTGCCTTGTTCAAGGCTTCAATTAACTTGGGAGTGTAATCACTTTTTGGATCAAGATGTACCAAAGCGCGAGGACTAACCACCATCGAGATACTCTCGGCAGCAATAATCTGTTTCATTGCCGCCTCAAGTTTTGGACTCATTTCTTTAACAATTTCCTGACGCAAGTTCATTTCTGACTGTTCCATTTTTTTCTTTTGTGTCTGGAAATCCTGAACCAGTGTTTGATATTTTTTTTCATTTTCGGCTTTTTGCTCTTTACTCCAGGTCATACCATCTTTTTTTGCCAGAGCATCAAGATTTTTAAGTTCTGCATACTTAAGTTCAGCGTTAGCTTTAACCGCAGCATACTCGGCATTTTTATTGAACTGCTCGATTTTAGCTTTTGCAAAATTAGTCGAAAAGATCGCCGCTTCAGGATCCATAGCGATAATCTTTCCTTGGGCCAAACACACAACGGGTGCCAATACCAAGCTGATAGCGACCAACATTTTTTTTATAATTAACACAATAGTTTCCTCACAAGTAAAAACGAATTATCAAAACTAGAAAGTTTGACCCATAGTAAACTGAAAGTTTTCTGTTTGGTCGTACTCTGATTCATTGATTGGTTTGGCGATACTGAACGTCATAGGGCCGAACCCGGAAATCCAGGTTAACCCCAAGCCAACAGAAGCGCGCATATTATCCATACTTACGTCATAACAATTCAATTGTTTTTCACCGCAGTCGGTGTCAAATACATTCCCTGCATCAAAGAAGAGCGTAGTTTGTACTGAACGTTGGTCTTTTATAAAGGGCAAAGGGAAGAGTATTTCAGCTCCACCTTCAATAAGGATATTCCCGCCAAACGCCCCCCTGTTTCGTCCGAGATAAATATTGCCGTAATCATAGAGCAACTGATTCTCATCACATTCCAGATTTTGGTACTGACTGGCGCAGAGTATGTAAGCTGTACCGAATTGTTCATTTGTCTGAGCGATTCCATCACCATTGAGATCATCCCAAACCAATGGCAAACCAAGACTATCCCGTGTATTTCTGGCTGTCGCTACAGGGGTTCCCAAAGGCCCCAGAGTATTTCTTTCGAAGCCTCTTACCGAACCCAACCCGCCTGCATAATAGTGCTCAAAAAATGGAAGCTCATCCAGATCACCGTAAGCAGCGGCATAACCAACATCAGCCCGCAGTTTTAACGTGAAGTCACCCCATATAGGGAAATATTGTTGTGCAGCAAAATTGACTTTGTAATAAGTCAGGTCGCCCCCTGGTAATGAGACTTCCGCAGAAAGCTGTTGGGATGAACCGCGGTTGGGTAATATTCCACGGTTCAATGTCGATCTCATCCAACTCACACCGGCTTGAACATCGTTAAATACATCACCATGACGATCGAGAAAGCCCTCCTCACCCAGCATAGATTCGGTAAAGGGTGTTGTCGTTATAGTGCCTTCTGGAAAATCCAATCCATTGAGATACCTTTCCTGAAGAGCTTCAATGTCATCCAGATCCAGATAACCCACTCCTTCAACCCAAGAAGGTGTGCGAATAATTTCCTGTGATGAAAAACTAGTCGGTACGATTTCAAGACTCCTGGCACCAATTTCGAATCCGATACGCTCAATATCGGAGACTGGATAACCAAAATTCATTTTTGCTCCGTAAGTATTAGTACTGAAAGGTGTAATGTTAGCGTTACCAAAATCACTTTGCGTGTAATAAATACTCATGCCGCGACTGATCCCATCTGCTGTGAAATACGGATCGTTGTAATTAAAACTGTAGGCCGTCTGGAATCTATTTTGACTGAAATTAAAACCAACCTGCTTTCCGGTTCCAAACCAGTTGGACTGCTGGATATTCGCAGAAAACATCAGGCCGTACACCTGACCATAACCTATTTGTAAACCCATACTGCCTGAGGGTTGTTCCTCGACTGTGTACTCAACATCAACCTGATCAGAAGTACCTGGCACTTCTTTATTTTCGACTTTGACTTCTTTGAAATAACCCAATCGTTCAAGTCTAACTTTGGAGACTTCGATTTGTGCGGAGTTAGCCGACCCGCCTTCCATCTGTCTCATTTCACGACGCATCACTTCATCTAATGTTTTAAGGTTGCCGCGGAAATTTATGCGATTGACATAGGCGCGTTTACCTGGATCAACCATGAAGGTCACCTTTACGGTTTTATTTTTTTCATCTTTTTCCGTAATGCCCTCAACCTTGGCAAAAGTATAACCCTGATTCCCCAAAACCTTAGTGACTGTTTCTTCTGATGTGGTCATTAAAATTTGAGAGAAAGTTTGATCCTTTTTAACTAATAACAAACTCTGAATAATTTTTTCATCGAGAACAGGATCCCCCGCAAGATCAACATCACTCACTTTATAAACATCACCTTCTGTGACGTTAACAGTAATGAAAATTTTTGATTTGTCCGGACTTAAGGATACTTGTGATGAATCCACTTTGAAATTCAGAAACCCCCGATCGAGATAAAAAGATTCCAGTGTTTCCAGATCTCCCTTCATTTTTTCTTTGTTATATTTGTCGTTACCCGAAATCCATGACCAAAAACCAGAGCTTTTCAATTCGAATAAATCAAGCAGTTCAAGATCTTTGTATACCTTGTTACCCACAATATTGATTTGTTTGATTCTTGAAGGACTGCCTTCGGTGATATTCACCGTCACGCGAACTTGGTTTCGGGGCAAATCTTTTATTTTTACTTTGACACTGGCGCCATAACGACCCTGGTTCACGTACTCTCTTTGCAATGATTGGGAAATTCCTTCCAGAGTAGCGCGTTTGAAAATTTGCCCTTCTGACAAATTATTTTCTTTCAAACTATCCATCAGATTTTCTGTTTTAATCGCTTTATTGCCTTTCAACACAATTTTGTTGATTGCCGGACGCTCCTTAATGACCAGAACCAACACATCACCATCACGATTGATTGCCACATCAGCAAAGAATCCAACTTTAAATAATTCGCGGGTTGCATTCTGAATATCATCCTGACTGACAGTATCACCAACACGTATAGGCAAAGCACTAAAGACTGTTCCGGCAGATACCCGCTGGAGGCCTTCAACCCTTATGTCACTGACACGAAATGTTTGCGCATAAACTGAAATAGATAAGCACAAAAACATCACACTACAAAAACTTCGAATCAACACTTGCATCATATTTATATTTTCTATTAAACGGAAAGTTACAGGTTTTCAGCAAAACGGCGTGATTAAAACTAAAGCCTGGTGAAGTCGTTGTACAAAGCAAAAAGACTTAAGCAGATAATCAACGTAAAACCAATTTGGTTACCCCAGCTTTGAATTCTTTCGGACACTGGTTTTCCCCG
>CAZICR010000311.1:0-4412 GCA_964537795.1 uncultured Cellvibrionaceae bacterium
CGAAGGTATGGGCGCCGGAGATTTCAAACTATTTGCAGCATTGGGCGCTTGGGCTGGCTGGCAAATGTTATTGCAAATTGCACTCTTTTCTTCGTTAGTCGGCGCGGTAGTAGGCATCAGCTTGATGTTTATTAAAAATCGGGACAAAAATCACCATATTCCTTATGGCCCTTATCTCGCTGTTGCTGGCTGGATTGCATTTCTGTTCGGCGAGCAAATTAATCAGCAATATTTAAAAATCCTTCTTTCTCATTAATATGTCAAAATTTATTGTAGGTTTAACCGGTGGTATTGGCAGCGGTAAATCGGTTGTCAGTCAACTATTTGAAGAAAAAAAAATCACGGTTGTTGACGCTGATGTTGTTGCTCGGGAAGTGGTGCAACCCGGAACCACGGGACTGACAGAAATCATCAAACATTTTGGCGCCGGGATTGTTGATGAACAAGGAAACTTACTACGTGCTCAATTACGGGGAATTATTTTTTCCAATCCCGATGAAAAAGCCTGGCTGGAAAAACTCTTGCATCCCATTATTAATGCTGAGATTCGTCGACAATTGGCGGTAGCATCCAGTGACTATTCAATTTTATCTTCCCCCTTATTACTGGAAACTCAACAGCATTTGTTAGTGAATCGAATTCTGGTAGTGGATACCAGTGAAGAAGTACAAATGCAAAGGGCGATGAATCGCGACAACAATAATCCTGAGTTAATTAAGGCAATTATGAATAGCCAAATCAGTCGACAAGAACGTTGCGCAAGTGCGAATGATATTATTCAAAATCATGGCAGCATCGCTGAACTGTATACACAGGTTGAAAAATATCACCAACTTTATGTTGAACTGGCACAAATTCATACCGCCAATAGACTGAACGATTAAGAGAAAAACATGACCGATGTTATTAAACTTTCCTGCCCCACTTGTAAAAAAGTAGTTTTCTGGAACGATGATTTTCCGTTTCGCCCTTTTTGCTGTGATCGCTGTCGTTTGATTGATTTAGGTGAATGGGCCAGCGAAAATCATCGTATTGCTGGCGATAATTTGGATATTAATTCGGAAGAACATTCGTAGGTTGGAAGAGCGTAGCGACTTCCGACAAATTATCGATATTGAACCAAAATGTCGGAAGTCGCTGCGCTCTTCCAACCTACGACCACCAAGCACCAATACTCGCAATACCTTGCGCGCCCGACAGTATCGCAGAAGGTAAATCTGACTCACGCATACCGCCTAATGCATAAACCGGAATATTAATTTTTTCGATCATTTCCTGAAATTGTTTCCAACCCAATACTTCAGCATCAGGGTGCGATTTTGTGAAATTTACCGGTGACAATAAAACATAATCGGCTTGTATTTTTTCCGCTTGTTTTAATTCTGCCAATGAATGGCAAGACGCACCCAGTAGAATATTCTTACCGATTGGTCGAGATTCTAGTTGCATCAGGTTGTACGAATTGAGATGTAATCCCAATTTACAACCCGAGTTCATTTTCAAAAATTCATCGATGCTAGTATTCACTTGCAGCTGAATATCTTTCCCACAATTTTTTTTTGCAATTTCGAAATATTCATTGTGTTGTTTTAGCGAAAATTTTTCGATGCGCAACTGCACCATCTTGTGCCTGTAAGACAACATACTGGAAAATTTTTCAGTGAAATCATTCAGGGATTGAAAAGCGCCTGTAATTGCACAAAGGCGAGGAAGCATAATGGCTTGAATAATCGGTTGATTGGCGACAGGGAAAGCATATTGCGACAATAATTCAAAGTTTACCCACACGACCGGCTGACCTTCATTACCTTTTGGCTCACCGGAAAAACGAGTCACTTTGTGGACATCTAACAATACAGACTTATCACTGTAGTCATGTCGAATTTGAATTAGAGGTTCTGACGCCTCTACCTGAATTGCCAACTCTTCATTCAATTCTCGCAATAAAGCTTGCTGACAGTTTTCTCCTGGATCAACTTTACCACCGGGAAATTCCCACAAACCACCTTGATGCGCCGACTCCGGTCGTTTGGCAATTAAAACTTCACCGCGTTTATTTTCAATTACACCTACGGCGACATGCAGATATTTTTTCATTTTCTGAAAATTTTACGAACGATAGTCTGCATTAATCTTCACGTATTCGTATGAAAGATCTGTTGTCCAAATAGTTTCAGCGGCAGTTCCCCGCTCCAAATCAATATTGATCGCAATGTCAGCTTTTTTCATCACAAGCTGACCCTGTTCTTCGGTATAGGTTTTTGCACGACCACCGTTTTCCACAATTAACACTTCATCCAAATGCACACGAATTTTATTTACATCCAGATTGTTAACGCCAGCATAACCAATTGCAGCAACAATTCGCCCCCAATTAGGGTCAGATGCAAACAAGGCGGTTTTAATTAAGGGCGAATGTGCAACCGCATAACCGACAGCTAAACATTCATTGGCATCAGCACCGCCCTTTACAGAAACGGTTACAAATTTGGTAGCACCTTCGCCATCACTGACTATGGCTTTTGCCAAATGTACATGAGCAGCAATAATCACTTCACGCAATTTTTCGTAAAGTTCGCCAGAGGTTTCTGAAACTTCCGGCAAATCAATTTGACCGGTTGCAATTAAAATGCAGGAGTCATTAGTAGACGTATCACCATCAATAGTAATTCGATTAAATGATTTATTAGCCGCCTCTTTGGACAATTGCTGTAAAACTTTTTGTGAAATTTTGGCATCAGTAGCGATGTAACCCAACATAGTCGCCATGTTGGGTTTAATCATACCGGCACCTTTTGAAATACCATTAACAGTGATGGTTTTTCCTTGATACACAATTTGTTGACTGAAGCCCTTGGGGCGAGTATCAGTTGTCATAATACCGGTGCCCGCATCTTCCCAACCGTTTTCATAAGCGCTATTGATTGCTTCTGGCAACACCGGAATAATTTTATGCAAAGGTAATGGCTCACCAATGACACCTGTTGAAAAGGGTAGCACCTGCTCGGTTTTCACACCGGCTAATTTTGCAATTTCTGCACAAGTCGATTTCGCATCAGCAATTCCCTGCTCACCCGTACAAGCATTAGCATTGCCGGAATTAATCACTAAAAAACGTATAGCAGCTTTATTCAAATGCTCTTTGCAAACGGTAACAGGTGCAGCACAAAATGCATTTTGTGTAAACACACCGGCAACATTACTGCCTTCTGCCAAGGAAAATAAAACCACATCTTTTCGCCCAACTCTTTTAATTCCTGCACTTACCGACGTTAATTTCACACCTTTAACAGGATGCATTTTTGGAAAGGGATATTCACCCACTGCCATAGTCTATTCCTCAAAAAAATATCTTGAAATTCTTTTTTGGTGGGCAATAAGTCCACCCTACTTGGGATATTTACTCTAACTGTCCGTGACAGCTTTTATATTTTTTTCCTGACCCACAAGGGCATGGATCATTTCGGCCCACTTTTGGTCCACTTCGAACAATCTGGGCTTTGGGTTTTGGTTGAAGTTGGGGTTCATCTTCCGACATCGCACTTAATTCGTCATGACGTAATTGCATTTTTTGTTTTGCCAATTCTTCCCGACGTTGGTTTTCCATGGCATCCATTTGTTCACGCGAAATAGGCTCCACACGTGCGAGCAAATGAATAGTTTCTCGCTTTACGTTGACCAACAAATCCTGGAACAGTACAAAAGATTCGCGCTTGTATTCCTGTTTGGGATTTTTTTGTGCATAGGAGCGCAGGTTAATGCCTTGTCGCAAATGATCCATAATGGCCAAATGCTCTTTCCAGCTATGATCAATTACCTGCAACATAACTTGTTTTTCAATTTCCAACATTATGTCGCCAATGCGTTCACACTTGGCGTCATAAAATTTCTGCACTTCATCAACAATTTTTTTGCGGAGCGTTTCTTCATGCAAATGAGTGTCTTCTTCCAACCATTTTGCAACAGGTAGCTTCAAGCCAAAATCCGTTTCCAATTGTTTTTGCAAACCCGGAATATCCCACTGATCCTCGATAGTTTGTGGTGGTACAAACTGATTGACCAGATCAATCACTACATCGGTACGAATTGCGGTCACTGTTTCACGAATGGAGTCCGCATCCAGCAATTCATTGCGTTGATGATAAATAATTTGCCGTTGTTCATTGGCAACATCATCAAATTCAAGCAATTGTTTACGAATATCAAAGTTGCGACCTTCTACTTTGCGCTGGGCTTTTTCAATTGCGTTATTCACCATACGATGTTCGATTGCTTCGCCTTTTTCCATGCCTAAGGCTTGCATGAAATTACGCACGCGCTCGGAGGCAAAAATACGCATTAAATTATCTTCAAGTGATAAATAAAATCGGGTTACACCCGGGTCACCCTGACGACCTGAACGACCACGCAAC
>CAZICR010000312.1:0-4390 GCA_964537795.1 uncultured Cellvibrionaceae bacterium
GCAGATACACCTTTGGCAGACAATTCTTTTCTTACCTGATCAGCATCAATTCCCTGCATCAAGGCTTGTGTCTGTGCGAAGTAGTTTGCCATTAAAGCATCGTGATGACCTGGAACATTTTCTGTTGGTTCAACCGAGCCAATAAAATCAGCCGGAATAATATCGGTTCCTTGATGCAACATTTGATAAAAGGCGTGCTGTCCGTTGATACCCACCTCGCCCCAAACCAACGGCACAGTACCAAAATTCACTCTCTCTCCCGCCCAATTAACTGACTTGCCGTTACTTTCCATTTCTGCCTGTTGCATATAAGCAGGGAAACGATGCAGGCATTGATCATAGGGAAGCAAGGCCTGTGCCGGATACTTCAAAAAATTACGATTCCATATACCAATCAAGGCCAGCAATACTGGTGCATTGTTTTCAAGAGGTGCCGAACAAAAATGCTGATCCATTTCATAAGCACCTTCCAGTAACTCAACAAACTTATCAAATCCAAGATCAATCACTATCGGCAAACCAATGGCAGACCAGAGTGAAAAACGCCCACCGACCCAATCCCACATATCAAAAATATTTTCTTCTGCAATACCAAAATCAGTCACCAACTTACGATTGGTTGATACCGCCACAAAATGTTTGGCAATTGCAGATTTATCCTTGGCAGCAGCCATAAACCAACGCTCCGCCGTATGGGCATTGGTCATGGTTTCCTGAGTAGTGAAGGTTTTCGAGGCTATTACAAATAAAGTTGTTTCAGGATTTAATTTAGAAAGAGTTTCGGCAATTTGTACGCCATCTATATTGGAAACAAAATGCAGCGTAAAGCGTTTGTCACTATAAGCTTTCAATGCTTCACAGGCCATTAAGGGCCCGAGATTCGAACCACCGATGCCAATACTGACGACATCTGTAATCTGCTTGCCAGTAAAACCTTTCCAATCACCACTGCGCAATTTTTGTTCAAGCAAACGCATGCGCTCCAGTTCCGCATTAATTGCCGGCCGAGCATCTTTACCATCAATCATAATGGGATCTGATGATCGATTTCTAAGTGCAACGTGCATCACTGCGCGGTCTTCCGTGGCATTAATGTGCTCTGCTGCAAACATCTGCGAACGCCAATTTTCCACGCCAGCTTCACGCGCCAGCGCAAGCAATTCAGCTAAAACATCCGAGGTAAAAAGATTTTTGGAAAAGTCGAGAAGAAGATTGGGAGCAGAAACAGAGAAGGAGGAGAATCGCGATTTACCATTAACGTCAGGATCAGCAAATAATTGTTTCATATGCTGCTGGCGCATTTTATCAGCCTGTAACGATAAGTTGCTGAAATGGCCCAGCTGATCAAAACGCACAAAAGATTGCATTAATTCTTCTCTCCAAATTTATGCTCAATGCCTGATATCAGCATATTTTGTACAAGCATATTTTTTATTCAGTTGATTCCCCAAGCATTTGTAAGGCATCATCCTAATTAACCGTAAAAGCACACACGAATCATCCTAGAAATTCACGACTTTAGCTGAGGATCTAGTTACTCCGTGATAATATAATTTATCGCAGATGTTAAAAGGTCGCTATGATAGGCAGAGCCGATTTTGGTGTCAACGAAACTTGCTTTTAAAATCATACATCTGATTAAACTGCCGCAATTAAACTGCTAATCAAACTTTTCAGGAAATATTGCAACTTCATATTGAGAAGATCACACACTCATGGCTAACAACTACAAAATTCCTGTTGGAATAATTGAAGGATTTTTTGGTCGCAGTTGGAGCCATGAATCACGCAGAGAATATGCAAAATTTCTTGCACAATATCAGTTCGATTTTTACATATACGCACCAAAAGACGACACTTATTTGCGGCGCCAATGGCAATTGGACTGGCCCGAGGAAAAGAAAAATCAATTATTTCAGACACGTCAAATTTACACTGCAAACAAGATAGATTTTGGGATCGGTCTAAGCCCACTGGATATTTGGCGAGATAATCAGGATCCGCACTTTTTACACTACAAAAACCGTATCCACCAAATCAATGATTTATCTCCCGATATTCTCTGCATTTTATTTGATGACATGCGTGGTGACCTACCCGATTTAGCAAAAATTCAAACCGAACTGGTTCACCTAGCTGCCAACATAAGCAATGCCAAAAAAATTATTTTTTGCCCCAGTTATTATTCAACGGATCCAATATTGGAAAAAGTATTCGGGAAAATGCCAGCGAACTATTGGCAGGATTTAGGAAAAAAACTGGATCCTTCTATTGATATTTTTTGGACGGGTGAAAAAGTTTGTTCAGAATCATACAGATCCACACACCTGACAGAGATTGAATCCGTTTTTCAGCGTAAAGTTTTTTTGTGGGACAACTACCCGGTAAATGACGGCGCAGTTAAATCACAACGATTACACCTGATGCCATTTCATTCGTCACACCGTCTATTAAAAGATCATCTAAGAGGTCACGCTGCCAATCCTATGAACCAGGCCTGCCTTTCAAAAATTCCATTATTGAGTTTAAGTCAGGCTTATCAAAATATTGCGGATATTCAGGCTGAAAAAATATTTATCGATATTGCCGGCGAAAAACTTGGTCAAGAATTACTCAAAGATGCAGAATTTTTTCAAACTCATGGATTAAAGGATCTGGATATTGGACAAAAACAAACCTATATCAACCATTATCAATATTATTTGCCCGATCCTCTGGCTGCCGAAGTCATTGATTGGTTAAAAGGTGAATACCATTTTGATCCCGCGTGCTTGACAGAATAAAATGACAATCAATTGGAATCGACTAAACTTCAAATGTAGGGTGGACATAAAGCGAAGCTTGCCCACACGACAATGAAAACCAAATTTAAAAATGGTGGGCATGCTTCGCTCTCGCCCACCCTACAATTCACACGATTGAAAAATTAACAACAGGAAATTTTATGGCGATTACCGGAACCTACAAAACGATTGATGCGTTGATTTCTCCAATGGAACAGTTAAATATTTTGTCCAAAATTGAAGTCGCTAAATTATTGGACAGCAGCCAAAGTGGTTTATATAAAACATTTCGTAATTGCTCGCTGGCTGTACTCAATACCGGTAACGATACTGATGATGGAAAGGAACTACTCGAACGCTATAAAGATTTCGATATCAGCATTATTCAACAGGAGCGCGGTATAAAATTAGCCGTAAAAAACGCTCCAGCGAATGCCTTTGTTGATGACCGTATGATTAAAGGCATCAGTGAACATTTATTTACCGTATTGCGTGATGTAATTTATACCAACGATGAAGTTTATGGCAATGCCCGATTTAACTTGAACACCACAGAAGGTATTACCGATTCTGTTTTTCACATGTTGCGCAACGCCAATTTATTACAACCAGGTTTAGATCCCAATCTAGTTGTCTGTTGGGGCGGACATTCCATTAGTCGCCATGAATACGACTACACCAAAGAAGTAGGTTATGCATTAGGCCTGCGCGGTTTGGATACTTGCACCGGTTGCGGCCCGGGCGCCATGAAAGGCCCGATGAAAGGTGCCACTATCGGCCATGCAAAACAACGCATCATCAATGGTCGTTATATTGGCATCACAGAGCCGGGAATTATTGCAGCCGAAGCGCCTAATCCGATTGTCAATAAATTAGTCATCATGCCGGATATTGAAAAGCGCCTCGAAGCTTTTGTACGCTTGGGGCATGGCATTATTGTATTCCCCGGCGGTGCGGGCACTACTGAAGAAATTCTATATATTCTCGGCATTTTGTTGCACCCGGAAAATAAAGATATTCCTTTCCCGTTGATTTTTACTGGCCCTGAAAGTTCCAAAGAATATTTTGAACAAATTGATGAATTTATTGGCAACACATTAGGCAAACAAGCACAATCGCTTTATAAAATAATTGTCAACGACCCTGATCAAGTATCGCGTGAAATGAAAAATGGCATTCAAAAGGTACGCGAATTTCGTAAATATATTTCCGATGCTTACTATTTTAACTGGCATCTAAAAATCAGCCATGATTTACAGCAACCTTTTATTCCAACACATGACAATATGCGCAATCTTGAACTCCACAAAAATCAACCTTGCTATCAACTTGCAGCCAATTTACGACGCGCGTTTTCCGGAATTGTTGCAGGCAATGTAAAAGAAGATGGTATTCGTACTATCGAGGAATACGGCCATTTTGAATTACACGGTGATCCGGAAATTATGCACCCCGTTGATGATTTGTTATGTTCATTTGCAAAACAAAATCGCATGAAATTACCAGGTAGAAATTATGTGCCTTGTTATAAGGTGATTAAGTAGTTTTTCTGGCTCCTCCCTTTGAAAAAGGGAGGCGGGGGAGGGATTTAAAATGGTCAAATTTTC
>CAZICR010000313.1:0-4380 GCA_964537795.1 uncultured Cellvibrionaceae bacterium
GTCCCTGCTGTTTGGCGCGCCGGGCCATTTCACGCAATTCCTGGAGATTAGGGGAGTTGTCCGCCGGGGTCACCCAGACTCGCAAGCGCACATGAGTTGTTCCTTGGTCTTTGAGGATTTTGAGTGCAGGTTTCGGATTCGGGTTGGTTTTGTTGTAGTAAAGTCCGCCCAGATCTTCGGACTTTTTCAGGCTGGAGACATCAGCTCCTCTGATGGGCAGACGAACCGCACCCGTTTCCAGGGTGATTTCATCGAAGTTTGTCCATTCACCGCCGACAGCGTCTGTATGCAAGCCGATTTTGCATTCACCTTTCGGTGTCACTTTTGTAGAAACTGCGACCTGAACCCATTGTCCTGACCAGGCGGCGGGTATATCCACACGCTCGACACCTTTACCGCAGTCGAGCGTTATATAGGCCTGATTCTGGCCGTTGCTACGGCGTCCCCAGGCTCTAAGTGTGTACGAACCTTTTTTCAGTCCAGTAATGGTTTGGCTAGTGGCGACTGAATAGTTTGTTGCAGCCCAATGGGATAGGCGATAAGACTCTGCGGAGGATTGGCCTCCCCATTCCAGAAAATCTGCATCGGCATTGCCAATACTGGTCCAGCCGGATGGTGCTGAAACACTGGCGCCATCGGCTTCAAACCCCGGGTTGTTTATTGAAATGGGTTCACTGGTAATCGCCAGCGCATTAACGGACGCTGCTGCAATAACTATGGCGACACCTAATCCCAATTTGCGTATGGTCATGGTTTTATCCTGGTGAGTTGATGTTTCGAATAAGGGTGCAAAGAGTTTATCGAGTACTGATTACAACTGTACTGCTGATGATTACGTGAGACGGCCCATGATAGTGGGTTATGTGTTTTTAAATTGTGATCCAGTTTTTATTCGTCCTAATCCCCAAATGAATAATAAAACCAAAGATAAAATCAGCGCCAATGGCCATGATCCAATAATCATAAAGGGCGTCCAGTCTTTTACCGGATAAATAGTTCCGCTGAGTGTATCGGCTTTAAACGCTTCACTTTGTGCAATAATTTTTCCTTTATTGTCAATGATTGCACTGGGGCCGTTATTGGTGTTGTAAATCAAATAGCGGCCGGTTTCCAACGCACGCATTTGTGCCATTTGCATAAATTGTTTGGATTGAATCGAATCCAGAAACCATCCAAGATTATTAATATTTAATAATACTTGCGTTTCTTTTGCAGACTCTGCAATTAAATCCGGATAAACAATTTCATAACAAATAGCAGGAGAAATACGAATGCCTTTGGCAATTAAACCATGCTGCTCTTGTGGTCCTAAATGAATGAATGATGTAGGTAAGTTAAAAAATTCGATTAATCCACGTAACTGATTTTCCAATGGAACATATTCACCAAATGGAACCAATCGACGTTTATGATAAAAACCATAACCGCTACCTAATCCCACAATCGAGTTGTAATATTTATTTTTTTCTTCATCGTCATAAATCACACCGGTGAATAACGCAGCCTGATTTTCTGATGCAAGGCTATTCATCTCTTCTAAAAAAGGTAATGCGGAATGAAAGGTGAGGGCAGTGGGTATGGCGGCTTCTGGCCAGATCACCCAATCGTTTTTCCATAAATCTTTACTTTGTTCGCGTAATTGATCAAGACTTTGATAAACGCTTTCCTCTGACCAATTCAATTTTATATCTTGTGCCAGATTGGGTTGCACCATGCCAACACTGATAGCAGTATTGTCCGGTTTTGCCCAAAGAATATTCTGCAAAAAAAGTCCTGCCACCCAGAAAGTAATCACTAAGGAAACAGATGAAATAAATAAAGGTCTGCCAAGAGTAGATTGTTTCCTGGCAAATAAAATAGATTCAGCAATTACACCAGCGGTGACCACTAAAATAAAACTGATGCTCATCACCCCGCCAATAGCCGCCCAACCGGATAACCAGGTTTCGAGATGTCCGTAACCTAAATACAACCAGGGAAATCCGGTTAATAACCAACCACGAATCCATTCACCGAATAACCAACAAGCGGGTATTACAGTAATTAAATTTAATGGGTGATCGCGAAACCATTTTCCAGCGATATAAAAAGGCAATGCAAAAACAAAAGCTAGAAATAGAGCAAATATCAATACAATTAATGCAGCCAGAAAAATAGAAGCGCCACCAAAATTATGAACACTGACGTAAACCCAATGTATGCCCCCCAGATAGAAACCAAGCCCAAAAATAAAACTACGCTTCAAACAGCTGGACAATGATTGATCTTTTAATGCGAGTGAAAAAATCGTTAATGAAACAAGACTGACAGGCCAGACGTTGAATGGAGCAAAGCTGAGAGTAATAGCTGCGCCGGATATCAAAACCCATAAATAGACAAGCGATGATTTCATATTGGATAATTGATAGTGTTGTAGTTGTAGGTTGGGGCACAAACCCCAACGTGGGAATTTAATCGGAGATCATTGTTGGGGTTTGCACCCCAACCTACAAAAATTATTCTGCGATAAAGGTCAAACGTACCAAATGAATTTGACGGTTGTCGGCATAAAGCACACGGAATTGCATATTATCGACTTGCACAACTTCATTCCGTCTGGGTAAATGCCCGAATTCTTGCATCAAAATTCCACCTATAGTATCAAAATCTTCATCGGTAAACCTTGTTGAAAAATATTCATTAAAGTCTTCTATAGGTGTCAAGGCTTTGATGATGTAGTCAGTTTCATTAATGCGTTTTATAAAATCGGAAGAGGCTTCGTTTTCATCGGTCTCATCCTGAATTTCACCCACTATCTCTTCCAATATATCTTCGATGGTCAGCAATCCGGAAATATCTCCGTATTCATCCATAACCAGTGCCATGTGGTAACGATTTTCCCTGAATTCTTTCAATAAAACATTGACCCGTTTACTTTCAGGAATAATATTGGCCGGACGCAAAATACTTTCTATATTAAAATTATCTGTGCCTCGCAGGGCCAGAGGCAATAAATCTTTTGCCAGCAAAATACCTTTTACATCATCCATGCTTTCGCCAATCACAGGAAAGCGCGAATGGCCTGATTCAATAATTTGCGGTAAATATTCTTCCAGTGAATCATCGATACGCACGGCAACAATATGGGATCGCGGAACCATAATTTCGCGCGCTTGCAATGAAGAAACATCCAATGCACCTTCGATAATGCTCAGCGCTTCTTGATCCAATAATTTATTGTCCGCAGCATCTTTAATGATTTCGAGCAATTCATCTCTGGATTTTGGCTCTGCACTGAAGGCGTGCAAAAGTTTATCCAACCAGGACCGTTCGTGTTTTTCAGCAGTTGTGCTACTCGGATGTTCGTCCGACATGATGTAATTTCCCATTAAATTATTCTTCGATAGAAATATATTGATAAGGAGCTGGAAATCCCAAATTCACAATAATCGAGGTTTCCATGTTTTCCATTTGTTCAGCATCGTCATCTTCAATGTGATCGTAACCCAGCAGATGAAGGCTACCGTGCACCAGCATATGTGCCCAATGTGCATCCAGGCTTTTTTGTTGTTCCTTCGCTTCGCGCTCAACCACCGGAGCGCAAATGACCAGATCACCGAGAAGTGGTACGCCCACTTCTTCCGGAATATCAGCTGGGAAAGATAAAATATTGGTTGGATTTTCTTTACCGCGATATTGTGTATTTAATTCCTGACTTTCTTTTTCATCAACTATATACAAGCTGACTTCTGCATCCTGAAGTTTCTGGCTTTTTAATGCAGCGGTAATCCAGGCTTCACACTTTTCCTGTGAAGGTATTTGCTGACTTTGGCTATTAATCTCTATATCAATTTGATAATTCATGATCAATCGGTTTTGGGCTGCTTTTGTTCAAAGGCATCATAAGCTTCGACAATGCGTTGCACTATTGGATGTCGCACCACATCTTTTGATGTGAAGTGAGTAAAACTAATTCCTTTAACATTTTCCAATACTTCAATGGCGTGACGTAATCCTGAAGCCATGCCGCGAGGTAAATCAATTTGTGTCGGGTCACCGGTAATCACTGCAGTGGCACCAAAACCGATTCGTGTTAAGAACATTTTCATTTGTTCGCGTGTGGTATTTTGGCTTTCATCAAGAATGACAAAAGAATTGTTTAAGGTGCGCCCGCGCATAAATGCCAGTGGCGCAACTTCAATAACTCCACGCTCCATTAATTTGCCAACAGTTTCGAAACCGAGCATTTCAAAAAGAGCATCGTAGAGCGGGCGCAAATAGGGATCGACTTTTTGCGCCAGATCACCTGGTAAAAAGCCTAATTTTTCACCGGCTTCAACAGCGGGCCTTACCAATAAAATACGCTCGACTTCATTTTTAAGCAGAGCCTCCACTGCGCAG
>CAZICR010000314.1:0-4342 GCA_964537795.1 uncultured Cellvibrionaceae bacterium
TTTACGTCATGCATCAGGGAAATGTAATTGCCAGTGGTACACATCAGCAACTATTAGAAAGCTGTAACTACTACGCCGAATTGTCGAGAAAAAATTTGCAAGAGAATTAAATTGATCTAACAATTCATTTAATTAATTAAACCGGCGCACCTTAACACCAAGCAATCAATACCTAATTATCACAAAACTAGAAATCAACAATCGCCCCCATTCCAACCAATGTCAACCCAGGTTTTCCCTCTTCCTTCGCTAACGCTTTATCGACACTAAACAACAGCTGCCAATCATTTAACCCTTCCGTGTCAATTAATACCTGGGCAACATGCCAAATACCTGCACTATCATCTGGCGTTATATAAGTATGTTTGTGATTGCGAGCCTCTGGATCCAAGGTTATGCCTTGGTGTTCTTGAATAAACTCCAACATTTTTTGCTCCAACTCCAAAGGTGTCCAAGGTGGCACCAATGCGGCGGCGACATCGTATTTCCCGGCAGCCAGTGCTCGCAAAAACAAAAAAATATCAGTGCGGATTAACGCGGTAAATTCACGTTTGTTTTTGGTGATGTCTATAGATTCAAGAGCAGCGTTAGCGTCGGATTCGCTGGGTTGCCAATCGGGATTTTTCAGTCGTTCCCATTCGTCCAGTAGGCTGCTATCGGTGCCGCGGAGCAAACCAGCCAACCAGTCTTCTACCTCTGCCACATCTTCATTTTTGTATTGGGGCGGCACGGTTTGCGCCAATACTTTATATACACTTGCGAGATGCCGCATCAACACACCTTCGGAGCGTTCCAATTCGTAAAGTTTGACGTAGCCGGTAAAGTCGACATAGTTTTCCACCATCTCGCGCACGATACTTTTGGGTCGAATACTTTCCTGCCCAACCCAAGGGTGTTTGAGGACGAATGATTGAAAAGAAAGGTAGATAAATTCTCGAAGCGGCTTGGGGTATTCCAACTCGTCGAGCTTGGCAATACGCTCTTCAAATTCGATGCCCTGACGTTTCATTTCAGCCATTTTTTCGGTTTTTAGCGCATCTAATTGGCGCCTCAGAATGATGTCGGGGTTTTCCAAAATTGATTCGATTAAGGTCAAGATGTCCAGTGCAAAAGAGGGACTATCCCTATCCAACAGCGCCAGCGTATCCAACAAATAAAGCGAAAGAGCATAGTTTAGGGAAAAATCGTCTTGCAAGTCGATATTCAACCGCAACCTAGCCCCGCCAGGAGTGCGCTCGGCAACAGGCAAAATCTCAATGATGTTGCGCTCCAGCAGCGAGCGAAATAATTGCCAAGCTCGCTTGCGGTGGGCCTTTTTTTGAGCTGGGGTTTCATGGCTATCGCGTATCAACTGTTGCATCGCACGAACACCATCACTACTGCGGCCTAGCACCTGCAATAGCATAGCGTGGGTCACCTCAAAGCGAGAGACCAAGGGTTCCGGAGCTGCGCTTTGCAGTTGAGTAAAGGTTTCGCCAGACCATGCCACAAACTTTTCCGGTGGTTTGCGTTTAACCAACTTCTTGGCTTTTTTAGGATCGCCCAATGCCTTGGCTTCTAACCGATTATTTTCAATCACATGTTCAGGCGCCATGGCCACCACGTACCCTATGCTGTCAAAGCCCTTTCGGCCCGCACGGCCGGTAATCTGATGAAAGTCACGAGCGCTTAATAAGGCCACTTTAGAGCCACTGTATTTACTCAAGCGGGTTAAGAGTACTGTGCGAATTGGCACATTTACGCCCACGCCAAGCGTATCGGTACCACAGATAATTTTGAGCAGACCTTTTTGCGCGAGGCGCTCCACTAACACACGGTACTTGGGCAATAGTCCGGCGTGATGTAAGCCAATGCCGTGACGCAAGTAGCGCTTAAAATCCTTGCCATAAGGACTGGTAAATTTCACTCCACTTAAGGCTTCGGCTATCGCATTTTTTTCTTCCGCTGAACAATAATTTTGGCTCATAAGATTTTGCGTAGTTTCAGCGGCTTCGTTTTGGGTGAAGTGCACTACATAAACCGGCGCTTGTTGAGCTTCGACAAGAGCCATCACGGTTGCCTCTAGCAAGTCTCGCTCTTCGTACCGAAAGCTTAAGGGCACTGGGCGCGTTGTGGACGATACCACCCTGGTTGGTGCACCTGTTAGCCGTTTTAATTCCCGTTCAAATAGACCTGTGGCCCCCAGCGTCGCCGAGATCAACAAAAAACGCGATTGATTCATAGTCAACAGCGGCACTTGCCACGCCACGCCACGAGAGCGGTCGGAGTAGTAGTGAAATTCATCCATAATAACCTCTCGAAACGGTGCGGCAGCACCTTCGGCCAAGGCCAAATTGGACAAGATTTCAGCTGTGCAACATAAAATCGGGGCATTGCGATTGACTGTGGCATCGCCAGTCGCAATGCCTACATTTTCGGGGCCAAAATCTCGGCATAGAGCAAGAAACTTTTCGTTCACCAGCGCCTTAATCGGGCAGGTATACACACTGCGATGTCCTTGTGCCATGGATTTAAAATGTAACGCCGTAGCCACCAAGGATTTTCCTGAACCTGTTGGCGTATTAAGGATGACATTGCTATCGTCAAACAACTCTAAAATGGCCTCTTCTTGAGCGGGATACAACTCGAGCTGGCACTCAGCCACATAATCAAGAAAACGATCCAACAATTCCCCACTGGAACAATTAGGGTCTGAAGGTAAGCGGCGGAGCAGAGGATTATTAAACATGGAGGTTAAGTGTTTTGGTGTGGGTAGACAGCATAGCAGCCTAAACCCAGTTGCATCGCGCGAATTCGCGCTCACATTCTTGAATTAATCAACCGGACGCCGCAAGGAAAATGACAGCAGGTTTTTTATTCATTGGCACTCTGTAATTTGATGTAGCAATTCATTCAGTTGATCACCACCAGATTTTCAAACAACTGACTGATAAGCGGATCACGCGCAACTTGCTTTGCATTTTCAATTCCCAATAAAAAACTCAACAACCCGGTATCAACAAAATAATATTTAGGCGTTTTAATAACCCGCTTGCCAAAATTCTCAAAGGAAGGTGGCAACTGATAAACAATAAACGAGGCTTACAGTACCGATTGCTTCACGCAAACTTAACTGATGCGAAACCGTCAGCACAAACCTAATTGTGGAACCCGTTGGATTAATCCGTGCAAAACTGAAGTCCAACTTCGTTTTTGCATGAAAATGCTAACTTAACCAATAACACACCCATTTACACCCATTTTAACGAATACCGACTAAAAACTATTCATATTGGGTGTAAATGGGTGTAAATTTGGTGACATGATTCCCTATGACCAACTCAAAATCACCCCCGACATTCTCGGCATTATTGCGCGAATTGACGAATTCAAGGGCGCTTGGCGTGCTTTAGGCAGGCTAGCACCTGAAAGGCTCACTGCTCTGCGCCGGGTAGCGACCATTGAAAGTATTGGCTCATCCACACGCATTGAAGGCAGCAAGCTTAGCGATAGAGAAGTAGAAAAACTACTTTCCAATATCGCCATTCGTTCATTTGAAACTCGTGATGAGCAGGAAGTCGCTGGTTATGCAGAACTTATGGATCTGGTTTTTAATTCCTGGAACGAAATTCCATTCAGCGAAAACCACATTAAACAATTGCATCAAATTTTATTGCATCACACCGCAACAGATATGAGCCATAGACGCAATGACAACACTCACCCACATAATGTTGCTCCTTTTGATGAAAACGGCACGCAGATTGGAATTGTGTTTGAAACCACCTCACCTTTCGACACCCCCATGAGAATGACTGAATTAATTTCATGGATTAACGCTGAGCGTGAAAAAGCTTTTTTACACCCCTTATTACTAATCGGCATTTTTGTAGTCACCTTTTTGGAAATACATCCTTTCCAAGACGGCAATGGCCGCTTGAGCCGTGTATTAACAACCTTACTTTTACTGCAATCAGGTTATGCTTATGTTCCTTATAGCTCATTGGAAAGCGTGATTGAATTCAATAAAGAAAATTATTACTTAGCCTTACGACAAACACAAAGCAGCATTCGATCCGACAACCCTAATTGGCAACCTTGGTTGATGTTTTTTTTGAATTCATTATCAGAACAAGTGCGTCGATTGGAGAAAAAAATAGAACGCGAGAAAATTATAATATCCAATCTACCAGAGTTATCTTTACAAATAATCGAATTCACCCGCGAACACGGCCGCATCACCATTGGCGAAGCCATTAAATTAACCAACAGCAATCGAAATACGCTCAAACAGCATTTTCGTAATTTGGTTAGCCGAGGGCATTTAAATCAGAAAGGTAGTGGGCGTGGAGTTTGGTATGAG
>CAZICR010000315.1:0-4333 GCA_964537795.1 uncultured Cellvibrionaceae bacterium
GTTGCCAACGCGGCGAATCAATTACAGCCGGTGCAATAAAAAAATGTTTGTTCATCGTTCTGTCATAGCGTTTTGTTTGGCGCGTAATACAGGTTTTAACAAATAAGCCAAAACTGTTTTTTTGCCTGTAAGAATATCCACCTGGGTCATCATACCCGGCATAATGGGTAAACTCGGATCAAAACCCGAGCGATCAGTACGCACGCGTACTATGTAATAAGTGCGATCTTTTTCGTCAGTAATCGTATCAGCGCTGATATGTTCAACCCTGCCTTTTAATCCTCCGTAAATCACAAAA
The DNA here is from genome assembly GCA_964537795.1 of uncultured Cellvibrionaceae bacterium. GTDB lineage: Bacteria > Pseudomonadota > Gammaproteobacteria > Pseudomonadales > Cellvibrionaceae > Cellvibrio. Next base: position 299 of record CAZICR010000315.1, read on the forward strand.
TCATAAGCGGTAAATTTTACAATCGCCTCCTGATCGGGATGCAAAAATGCAATGTCTTTGGGCGATACTTTTGCTTCAATAATCAGTTGATCATCAAGCGGCACCATCTCAATCACTTCATGCCCTGGTTGCACTACGCCACCAACTGTATTGGTAAACACACGTTGCACAGTACCACGAACGGGCGAACGAATATCAGCGTATTTGATTTTATCAGCGAGACCTGTTCCGCTTTCACTGAGCGATGCAATTTTCCCCAACACTTCTGTCAATTCATTACGCCATTTATTAGTGGCTAACAATTCTGTTTCGCGCAATTTACTTTGCGATTCTTCAATGGCAGAAATTAATCGTTGTTCTTGTGCGAGTGCTTGTTGTTTTTCGCCACTGGCATTGGAGACTTCACCTTCCAATCGTAAAATTTCGACTTCAGAAATGGCGCCACTGGCTAACAATGGTTTGGTGACATTTAATTCTTGTTGTGACAATTCCAAAGCACGCGAGACCTGCACCAGTTTTGCGCGTACCTCATTGAGTTCTTCTTCACGTTGGGTGAGCTGGCTTTGGGCGATACTCAATTGCTCATCCAACTCTTTTCGATTGGATGCATACAAATTGCGTTCATGCATGGCTATATCTGGTGATTCTTCCTCAATACCTTTTGGCAATTGAAACTCAGTATTAGAGGTTAAAGCACCGAGCCTGGCTGCACGGGTTTGCAGTGATAAATATTCTGCGCGATTTTCACGATAGGTCGCAATAAAACGTGTGGGATCTATGCGAATTAATAAATCGCCCTTGTTAACAATTTGTCCTTCTTTGACAAAAACTTCTTCGACCACACCACCATCAAATGATTGAATAATTTGCAGTTGTGAAGAAGGAATGACCTTGCCCTCACCACGCGCAACTTCATCAATCGGTGCCAATGCCGCCCAAATAAATAACGCCAAGATAATGCAAGCAATCACACGCAATAATAAACGCGCACGCACGGGCTCCTGTTGCAACTTTGCCCAATCAGCTTCGGTGACCCAGTCGCGCTGATCAACAGCTTTAAAGGCCAACCATCGTGCAAAGGCTTTTTCAATAAGACGGCTTGCAGGAACACCTAACTTATCCAAAAAACGACCAATTTTTTCAAACCATGATTGATAGCGATTTTTTTCGTTTTTAATTTTTTCATTATTCGTCAGAGAACTGCCCATCAAGAAGCTCTCCCGATTCGGCCTTGACGTAAGGCTTCAACAACCTGTTCTTTTGGACCATCAGCCACAATTTTTCCAGCGTCCATTACAATGATGCGATTCACCAATTCCAGCAATGATGTTCGATGCGTAATCACCACCAATGTTTTACCTTTCGCAAATTCAGCAATGCGACGTTTACATTCTTCTTCACTGGTGTGATCCATGGAACCTGTGGGTTCATCCATTAACAAAATCGGTGGATCGATTAACAACGCGCGCGCAAGTGTGACGGATTGACGCTGCCCACCGGATAATAATTTTCCATGTTCACCCACGGGCATAGCCAAACCCAGAGGGTGTTGATTGACAAAATCAGTTAATCCACTTAAGCGAACAGCTTCAAGAATTTTTTCATCAGAGGCTTGCGGCATTCCCATAGCAATGTTATCGCGCAAACTGCCAAAAAATAAATCCACTTCCTGCGCAACACAGCCTATATTGCGACGCAATTCAGCAGGATCAATTTGACGAACATCAATACCGTCAATTAATACTGTTCCTGAATCAGGTTGATACAATCCAGCAATTAATTTTTCGAGCGTCGTTTTGCCGGAACCATTACGACCTAAAATTGCAACATGTTCACCCGGTTGAATTGAAAAATTAATTGAACGTAAAACATCGCGATCATCTTCCGCGTAACGAAAATTGACATTTTTAAATTCAATCGCACCATTTAATTGCGGACGACTGATCCATTGACTATCTGCAGGTCGCTCAACAGGCTTTTCCATAATTTGATTGAGTGAAGTCAACGCAGTTGCCGCAGAGTGATACTGCATCATCAATCCGGCTGTTTGCGCAATCGGAGCCATAATGCGTGAAGCCAACATATAACAAGCAATTAATCCGCCCTGGGTCAGATGCCCATTCACTATCAGGTACACCCCGGCAATCATCACCATAATTAAAATGAATTGTTGTAACCACAAAGTGCCACTAGAAACTGAATTCGAAAGCAAACGCATTTTGACACCGATATGCGATGCCATAAGCGCAGATTTCTCCCAAATTAACTGCATACGACTTTCAGCAGCCAATATTTTGAGTGTTTCCATGCTGCTTAAACTTTCAATCAAAATCGCATTGCGTTGTGCACTGGCTTGCATTGACTCATCAGATAATTGATGCATCTTTTTTTGCACAGCGGCGGTGTAAATCACCATCACTATTACGCCGAATAAAATCGGAAAGACCAATGGCCAGGAAATTAACAAAATGACCGCAAAAAATATCAGTACAAATGGCAGATCAACCAATGCCAATAAAGTGGCCGAGCTAACAAATTGACGAATCGATTCAAACGATTGCAATCCGGCGGCAAAAGAGCCAACCGATTGAGGCCTATGCGACAAACGCATACCTAACACCCGTTCCATGATTGTCGCTGATAAAGTGACATCCATACGACTTGCGGCTAATTCGACAAACCATGCGCGCATCATGCGTAAAACCAAATCAGCACTAATAGCGATCAACATACCAATCGATAAAATCCACAAGGTATCGGTCGCCTGATTGGGGACCACCCGATCATAGATATTCATGGTAAACAGTGGTGCTGCCAAAGCGAAAATATTAATCAGCAATGCTGTCAATAACACATCGCGGTATAAATATTTGTAGTCCGCGATCACTTGCCAAAACCAATGCCCTTTGTGTTTCTTGACCACGTCGGTTGAACGAACATCAAAACCCTCTATCGGACGGACATAAACTGCCTGACCTGAATAGTGTTTGTTTAATTCATCAATAGAAACTGAAACTGAAGATTCCGGCAAATCAGGATAAATTACTTTTGCTTTTTGCGTTTGTTCATCAATGGATGCAAGAATGCAGGCTTGATTATCATTCAATAACAAAATCACCGGAAACAATGCTGAATTGAGCGAGGTTAATTCCCTTTCTACCCATTTACTGGAAAGATTCGCTCGTTTGGCTGCGCGGGCAAAAACAGCGGGAGTCAATTGCCCTGTGACCAAAGGTAAACCTGCAGTCAGTGAATCTTTTGTGACTGTACGTCCATGTGCTTTTGCAACTATAACCAATGACTCCAACAAACTTGTTGTTGAAGCAGCGCCGCTTTCAGTCATTGATGGCACTTCTGATGTCATGGTTCTACTCTGGTTTAAATCCGGTTTAAAGTCGCAAAATCTATCAAAGTGTAGTCAAACAATCGGAAATATAAAAATTTTATTTACGTAAAAAACATCTATAAAAAAAGCGCACCAGCAATTATCTGGTGCGCTTTTTTCTTCCGAAATGAATTAACGACTGGAAACCATCATTTCCATACTTCGGGAAACGATAATCTCAACACGACGATTGGCCATCTTACCCAATTCACTGTTGTTATCCGCAACGGGACTGGATGCACCTTTGCCATCCACTGTCATGGGAACTGTTTCCAATCCGTTCAATACCAAATAATCACGAACAGCTTGCGCACGTGCTTTGGAGAGAGGATGGTTAATTGCATCTGAACCTGTGTTATCTGTATGACCAATAACATCCACAGCCATCAGATGATTGGTTATTTTGATATTGGCAATTAATTCATCCAAACGATTGCTTGCACTGGCTTTCAACTTTGAACTGTTGGTGTCAAACAATGCGTCTGTTGATATTGGTATTAACTCGGATATCAAATTCTTACGACTAAATTCTGCAGGTGCAATATCAGGGCATGCTGATTCAGTGATATTGATTATTTCATCGATTATGACGGCACCATCTTTCTTTTTATCTTGATGCAAAACCTCTATGCCTTCACGCACAACACCAA
>CAZICR010000316.1:0-4328 GCA_964537795.1 uncultured Cellvibrionaceae bacterium
ATGCCTGGTCACGTCCAGACATCCCTCTGCACGCACTGGCTATGTTCAAGATGGCTCGCGATGGCATCACCCCTGATGAACAAGGCAAAGTCGGCCCGATCAAACAAATCGCCGCGCTGAAAACCAAAGGTTTCCCGCTGGTATTTGTAGGTGATGTGGTTGGTACCGGCTCTTCACGTAAATCTGCGACCAACTCGGTGTTGTGGTTCATCGGTGAGGATATTCCCGGCGTACCTAACAAGCGTACGGGCGGTGTCTGTATCGGCGGCAAAGTCGCGCCGATTTTTTACAACACCATGGAAGACGCTGGCGCTTTGGTTTTTGAGGCCCCCGTTGATAACCTGAACATGGGCGATGTGATTGACGTTCGCCCTTACGAAGGCAAAATCCTGAATGCGACGACTGGTGCTGTTTTATCTGAATTCGAATTGAAATCCGATGTACTCCTGGATGAAGTTCAAGCCGGTGGTCGCATTCCATTAATTATTGGACGTGGACTGACCACCAAAGCACGAGCTTCTTTGGGCTTGCCTCCCAGTACTTTATTCCGTTTACCTGAATCACCGGCTGACTCTGGCAAAGGCTTCACGCTTGCACAAAAAATGGTGGGGAAAGCTTGCGGTGTAAAAGGTATTCGTCCAGGTACATACTGCGAACCTTATATGACCACAGTTGGATCTCAGGATACTACTGGGCCAATGACCCGAGACGAGCTGAAAGATTTAGCCTGTTTGGGATTCTCTGCTGATCTGACTATGCAATCTTTCTGTCACACCGCCGCTTATCCCAAGCCAGTTGATATTGAAACCCAACATACCCTGCCCGACTTCATCATGACTCGCGGCGGCGTTTCCCTTCGTCCTGGTGACGGCATTATCCACAGCTGGTTAAACCGCATGTTATTACCAGACACAGTGGGTACAGGTGGCGATTCACATACTCGCTTCCCGATTGGTATTTCCTTCCCTGCAGGTTCAGGTCTGGTCGCTTTTGCGGCAGCTACTGGTGTGATGCCATTGGATATGCCTGAATCGGTTCTGGTTCGTTTCAAGGGAGAAATGCAACCCGGAATTACTTTGCGTGATTTGGTCAATGCGATTCCACTTTATGCAATCAAAGCCGGTTTGTTGACTATTGATAAAAAGGGCAAGAAGAATATTTTCTCCGGCCGCATCCTTGAAGTTGAGGGTTTGCCAAAACTAAAAGTTGAACAAGCCTTTGAAATTTCAGATGCATCTGCAGAACGCTCTGCAGCGGGTTGTACTATCAAACTGGACAAAGAACCTATCATTGAATATCTGAAATCCAACATCACCATGTTGCGTTGGATGATCGAACAAGGTTACGGCGATATTCGCACCATTGAACGTCGTGCACGTAAAATGGAAGAATGGTTGGCAAATCCTGTATTGATGGAAGCCGATAAAGATGCAGAGTACGCCGCGATTATTGATATAGATTTGAAAGATATTAAAGAACCTATTCTCGCCTGCCCCAATGACCCGGACGATGTGAAAGTGTTGTCAGAAGTTCAAGGCGATAAAATTGATGAGGTCTTTATTGGTTCTTGTATGACTAACATTGGACACTTCCGCGCTGCGGGTAAATTGTTAGCTGCAACCAAAGATGAATTATCAACTCGCTTATGGATTGCACCGCCAACCAAAATGGACGAACACCAGTTAATGGAAGAAGGCTATTACAGCATCTTCGGTGTAAAAGGTGCGCGTACAGAAATGCCAGGTTGTTCTTTGTGTATGGGTAACCAGGCACGTGTTGCGAAAAATTCAACCGTCGTTTCAACCTCAACCCGTAACTTCCCCAACCGTTTAGGCGAAGGTGCGAATGTGTATTTGGCTTCTGCTGAATTAGCGGCAATTGCTGCTGTATTAGGTAAATTACCTTCGCCCGAAGAGTATTTAGCTTACGCCAGTAAAATTAACAGCATGGGCGCTGATATTTATCGCTATCTGAATTTTAACGAAATCGAAAGCTACCAAAACGCTGCCGACGAAGGCAAACGTATTGCTGCTGTTGAAATTCAAACTGTTGCGATTTAATCAGCAATAAAAAACCCGCCATATTGGCGGGTTTTTTATTTGTGTAGAAATTACATTTTTCTTTCTATCTCAGCTTTTTCTTCCAAGGCTTTCTGGAAACTATCAAATGTTTGTTGGCCAGTTAGATTAGAAAGTTGTGAGAAAATTGCTGTTTGTTGTTCAGCCGGTATTTGTGATTTATCTCCGCTGCTAACGCCAGAAACTACGATTACAGCATAATCACCATTTGATAAAGGTGCACCACTAATGCTGTTTTTATCTGCTGTGGGTTTGGCCATAGAAAATGCCGTTTTCAACACATCCATATCCACCTCGGGATTACCTCTTTTAACATCTTTGAATTCTTTAGGTTCGCTTCCGGAAGTTTTTGCAACCTCCACAAAAGCCTTGCCTGCTTGTAATTGATTAACATAATCGCGCGCTTTTTCTGCAATCAGTAAACGTGCTTTTTTATCTTTCAACATAGCAAGAATTTGCTCTTTCACTTCATCCAGAGATTTCAAATGTTTGGGCTGATGTTCTGTTTTTTTAACAACTACAACATGCAAAGGTTCAACTTCAACCGGCTCACTTGCATTTCCTTCCTGTAAAACATCAGAAGAAAAGGCCGCTTCAACAAATTTAGGATTGGCAGCAATATCTTTACCTGTGTTACGTGCAAACAAACCTGTATTCTTAACAGTCAAACCCAGACCAGGTGCAACATCAGCCAATTTTTCAGCGTTGTAGGTTTCTTCTTTTAATTTTTCAAGTTTTGCTACAAACAAATTTTCAGCTTCTGTACGTTTTAATTGTTCTTCAATAGCTGCACGTTGTTCTTCAAAAGAGGGCGCTTGGCTACCACGTTCGGCAATCAGTTTAATAAAATGTGTACCTGCATCAGTTTTCACCGCAGCAGAAACTTCACCGACTTTCAATTTAGCCAATGCATCTTCAAATTCTGCAGGAAAGGTACCCTTTGAGGTATAACCCAAATCACCACCCTGCTCCTTACTGCCAAGATCTTCTGAATAGGTTTTGGCTAAAGAAGCAAAATCTTCCCCGGCAGCAATTTTATCAGCGACTTGTTTAACCAATTCCGGTTTATCACCTTCAATCAAAATATGTGCAGCTTGTTTTTCCGGTGTAGCCACAAAATTTGCAACAAATTGATCATATTGGCTGCGAACCTGCTCTTCAGTAACGGTTAGACCTTTCATCAGGTCGGCACTGTTTAATTCAAGATAATCAACAGCAACTTGCTCTTCTGCAGTATAGGTTTGCGGATTTGAATTGTACTCGGATGCTATTTCTTCATCACTGACCGTAACTGAATCGCGTGTTTGACCTATGGGTATAGTGAAATACTGAATATCACGCGATTGAAAATTCAGAGCCACCAAATTATCAATTTCATAAGGCAGGGTAAAAGCACTGGTGCTCCATGCAGTTTGTAATTGGCTAATTAATTGATCTTCAGAAAGAAGTTTTAAATAATCACTGTGGGTTAATCCCATCATCCCCAAAATTTGTTGATATTTTTGATTATCAAACACACCTTTCTCGTCTTTAAAACCAGGTTCAGCCGCGATTTGTTTCATCAGTTCTTCCTGGGAAACAGCTAACCCCATTGCTTTTGCATTTTGCAGCAAAACTTCTCTACGGATTAAGTTTTCAAGGACTGGCTTACGCAAATAATCATCACTGATAAATTCGGCAGGAATGTCATTGCCATAAGTATTGATCATTTGTTGTTTTTGATTGGCGATTGCACGTTCCAAAGAAATTTTGGTAATTTTTTCACCATTTACACTGGCAACTTCATCAGCATTCATATTCCAATTAAATAATGCTTCTATACCTGATATGGCAAAAAACAACACCAAAATTCCGATAAGAATATAGGAAATAATTCCACGAGAATTGTCACGAATATTTTGTAACATTGAATGCTCCTAACACTCTGGGTTTATTATCTACCGAGTGAGGTCAAAACCTTTTTCGCTCTAGCAGTTAAAAAAAAAGCGCACCGAAATGCGCCTTTGTGTCTGACATATGTAAATTAATTCCACTTCAGGTGAATTAATTTACAGCATCCTTTAAGGCTTTTCCGGCTTTGAAACCTGGAACTTTTGACGCTGGGATAGCAATTTCTTCACGAGTTTTTGGATTGCGTCCTGTGCGCGCTGCACGATCCTTAACAGCAAAGGTACCAAAACCAACTAATACCACCGAGTCACCTGATTTCAATGCATTTGTAATGCTATCGATGACTGCATCCAACGCGCG
>CAZICR010000317.1:0-4309 GCA_964537795.1 uncultured Cellvibrionaceae bacterium
TGGCTCATCTTTTTGCCTCGACTTTTAAGATGAACTCATTTTATCATTTGTTGGGAGTTTTTCAGAGGTTCCTTAGATTTATTAAATGCATATCGCGATAAAAAATCAGGCTATACAAAATCAATCGATATGCAATCAACGGATATTTATTTTGTAGGTGTATGGGAAACCGTAGGTGCTTTGGCATTGTCGGGTAGCCTTAATCATTTTCATCAGGAAAGTCCAAACAACATCCAACATTTTCGTCAGGCATTAGCGTTAGATGAACAACGAAAAGAATTTTTACCCGTTTATTTTGACGCGAAGAAATTTACTACTATGAAAGAATGTTGGTTCGTTGGAGCACACTCCAACGTGGGCGGTGGTTATGTTGATTCCAATCTTTCCAATATTGCTCTTTTTTGGATATTAACCGAAGCGCGACAGCAAGGTTTGGTATTGGATTTATCAAAAGTTTCTGGTTGGAAAATGCAAAATCCCGATGGCGAAATCCGTAACAGCTACCTCGAATTTTGGAATTCAATTCCGTTGGTTGGAAAATTAATGGAAAAATTTAATTGGGAAAAGGCAAATCGAAAAATTCGCTCCGGTCAACTCATACATGAAAGTGTATTGGTTGCGTTAAAACACAATTACAAACCCGATGCGAATCCGCCGAGCGGTGAAACGATTGGTGAGTTGCCGGTGGAGAAGTGGTTTGAGTGAAACTTGCAAGTTATTTAATAGACAAAAAGCGAATCACTTGATTCGCCTTTTTTTTCTGAAATAGTTTTTTTTAATCCGCTAAAGCCAATCAATAAATCACTTGCTCTTCAACAACGATCTTTTTGCGCGATTCTACGTAATAGAAATAGAAGGGGCGTTTATTTTCGATGTTGGCACAGCTGGATTCACTGTAGCTTGAATTTGCGGCACTTGAATTTGATGAGTTGTTTCGAGTGTCGCGGTAAGAGAAGACTACGCGAACAGTGTTGTCAGAAAATTTGTTGGCCTTATTGCTGCGATAATTCAGTAATTGGGTGCAGGTGCCTATGTTGCCGAGGTCCAGTAATATCACTTGGCCTAATTCAAAATCGATTTCACTAAAGGTCTGTCCGTTGGCGTAGGTGTCCCAGAAATAATCGAATTCTTCCTGAGTACGGATGGTGACAATTTGTTTGCTGGCAGTGTCAACAAGACTGGGTTGCGGAGCGTCACTTTTATAAATCTCGGTCATGGTGACAGATGCACCAATAGGAATACTTGAGGCAGAGGATGTGCCGCCGCTTGGATTAAAGGGGGTGTCACGCTCGGCGCCGCAGGCTGCCAAAAGTGTGGAAATGAATAAAACAAAACTGAATTTTAAAAATGTTGTTTGCATTTGAGATCTTAACGTTTATTGGTCAGTAAATAATTGAGAAAGAAAGATTCCATTTTGGGGATATTCGGAATCACTGCATCTTCACCCGCCCATGATATATGCATCAACTCAAAACTTTTACTCTCGACATCATCGCGCTTCACAATTTCTTCTTCAGTGACACGTGCCAGCCGGGGTAAGCCTTGAGTTAATACTGCAATAAATGGCAGCGAATCGTCTTTGCCCGTGGTGTTCAGTACAGCAAAACGTGAACGGGCGTTTACAAAAGGTTTTTCATCGCCATTTAATACTTCGTAGGCAAGCAAAGGCACAGTTTGTTCCCGCCATCGGCAGTTGCCAAGGTACCAATCCGGAGAACGTAGTACGGGTGTGACCTGGCTCACAGGAACAATTTCGGCAACTGTTACGTTGGGAATTAACAAATGGTTTCCGTTCATCGGAATCAGCAGGCTGGCAACTTCTTGTGTGTTTCCTTCAATTTGCTGAATGTCTGTCATAGTCGTTACTCGGTTGGTAATTTATTACTCAGTCCAATTATTGTCTGGCAATCAGTGCCCGTGCCAGTTGCTCTGGAGTGCCTGTGAAGCTCACACAGTTGGTCGCAATCGCTGCTTGTGGCATGGAATCGCTGGTGGAACTCTCTGGCGATTGAGCCCAGATAATTCCTCCCTGCTGATTTAACAGGCGACAGCTGGCGGCTCCATCATCACCCATGCCGGTAAAAATAATCAACCCGCAAGATTGTTTGTAGATGCTGGCCACATTCGCGACCAGCTGATCAATCGAGGGGGCGTAGTTGCCATTCCAGAAACTGTCTCTGTGCAGGCACAGGGTTTTGTTGGGTAAGACTTCAACACGCTCCTTCGAAGTCAGCAGCAAAATTTTACCGGCAGACAATACTGCTCCGTGTTCTGCCACCTCACAAACGTAACCGGCACTTTTGCTTATGCTGCGCGCCAGGCTTTCACTTTGTCGAGGGTCAATATGCTGAACATATAAAAAAGCAATCGACAGATCGATAGGAAGTTCCTGGATAAATCGATTTACAGCCGCTGGACCACCGGTAGAGGCAGCCAATATCCAGCATTCATTGGCCGCCTTGTTTTTTTGTAACTCTATATCGCCTATGAGTTGTTGCAGGCGTTGCTGGGTGCGTTTCATCCATGCAGCCTGACCCTCGCTAAAGTGTTTTGCTTCCGAACTGTCAATCAACAATACGGGCACATGATCCTGATTGAGCAGATGATCGACCAGTGAAGAATCACCTTCGTAATCACTGGAGATATCCAGTAACCAGGCCTGGGGTTGTATCAATACCGGTGCAGATCCCGAATCCAGCACCCAGTGGCAAGCTACCCTATGCCCGGCTTGCAGGATAAGTTGGGTCAGCGGAATCTGTTTGCTGGCTGTGTCAACCACAAGCCCCACCTGCAATTCGGCCACAGTTTAAGGCGCTCGCTGTTTCAACAATTCCCTGATGTTAGCCAGCAACAAATCCTCTTGGTAGGGTTTGCCCATGTATTTGTTGACACCCAATCCGAATGCACGCTCACGGTGCTTATCACCTGTTCGTGAAGTGATCATGATGATAGGCAAGTCTTTCATACGTGAGCTGGAGCGAACATTTTTGGCGACTTCAAATCCGTCCATACGTGGCATTTCAATATCCAGCAACATCAAGTCGGGGATTTGATCCTGCAGCAATTGCAGGGCTTCGGCACCGTCTTTTGCGGTTACAACACGGAAACCCTCTCTCTCCAGGAAGCGGCTGGTTACCTTGCGCACGGTTACCGAGTCGTCGACCACCATAACGGTTTTTTCGGCATTGTCTTCTTCGGCCGCCGGGGCAGACAAACTTGGAAGATCCAAGGGTTTCAGCTGCAGATTCAATGCACGTTGTTCGCGGATCATGGCGTGCAGATCCAGAATAACAACCACACTACCATCACCCATGATGGTTGCTCCCGACACCCCTCGTACAGAACCAAACTGCATCCCGAGGGTTTTCACCACGATTTCACGGCTTCCCAAGAGTCTGTCTACCTGTAACGCAACCGTTTGATCGGCACTGCGAACGAGAATGACTGGCAAGGGCAGGCTTTGCCCGTCCAGTTTGGGTTTACTGTCGGTGTCGAGAACTCCGCCCAGATAACGCACCAGATAGTTTTCACCCGCATATTCAAATTTGGCGTTGGGGTCTTGATAAAAGTGTTCAAGCTCAAAGGGGCTTACGCGAACAATACCTTCGATGGTATTCAAAGGGACCGCGTAGAGATCTTCACCTATCTGGATCATCAAGGCGCGGTTAACCGATACAGTGAAAGGCAAGCGAATAATAAATTCGGTACCCTCGCCCCAGACAGAGTTGATCACCATGCTGCCGCCGAGTTGTTTAATCTCGGAGGCAACCACATCCATACCCACACCACGGCCGGAAATTTGCGTCACTTTTTCAGCGGTACTGAATCCGGCATGCAAAATAAACTGGATGATATCTTCATCGGTCAATTTGGCATCGGCAGCCATTAATCCACGTTCTATGGCTTTTGCACGTACACGTTGCAGGTTGATACCGCGGCCATTGTCCTTCAGTCTCAGTACTACCTCGCCACCTTCACGTGACAGGCTCAGAAGAATACGGCCATTGGCGGACTTGCCACTGGCGACACGCTCGTCAGGCATTTCAATACCATGGTCTACCGCGTTACGTAACATGTGTTCCAAAGGTGCGACCATACGTTCCAAAACAGTACGGTCCATTTCACCTTCGACATTGTCCAAATCAAAATCCACTTCTTTGGACAACTCGGTAGCGGCTTGTCGAACAATACGGCGCAAGCGTGGTACCAGCCTTGAGAAAGGTACCATGCGTGAACGCATCAGGCCTTCTTGCAAGTCAGTATTAATACGTGACTGTTGCAACAATAAAGTTTCAGTGTCGCGGGTTTT
>CAZICR010000318.1:0-4301 GCA_964537795.1 uncultured Cellvibrionaceae bacterium
GGGTTTGACGCCGAGATTTGAGCAGCCCGCGAAGAGCAGGCAACTCATTGCCATAGAGAAAAGCAAGATTTTTTTTCTGTGGTTCATAAACCGCCTCGGTTGATATCAGGGTTGGTTGATCAGTTGTTGGAGTTCAGCTTCATAGCTAGCTATTTTTTTGGTATGGAAGCCTAAATGCTTAAAGGCGATGTTTCCTTTTTTGTCGATAATAAAAGAGCTTGGCATAGCCGCTACCTGATATTCAGTAGCCAACGCACCTTTGGTATCAAAAATAATTTTGAATTGGGGAGAAGTTTCTTTAATAAATTGATCCGCCAGGTTTTTTTCCTGATCAACATTGACACCAATTACCACTAAATCTTTACCGTATTTTTGCTGAATTTCATTCATCCAGGGAAAAGATTTTCGACAGGGAATACACCATGAAGCCCAGAAATCCACATAGACCACTTTGCCTTTGTATTGTTCGATATTTAAGTCGTTGCCAGCCAATACTAAATGCGAGTAAGTTGCAACAACAACCAAGCAAACGTACTTGAGAATGTTTTTCATAAAATTTCCGCCTAGTTCATTTCATTTGCTACTACTAAAGCAAACCTAACTTAAGAATAGCTTAAGAACATTAATAAAAATCAACACTTGATAAAAATCCACTTAAGTTGCCTTTAATAAATGAGTTCTAACCTTAGTTAGTCGATCTCATAACTTTTGGGTTTAAATTTTCTGCCTGAATTACCGGGATTAAAAGCGTCTGGCGCCTACACATTTTCTTTCTTACGACATTTGGACATTAACTATTTGTTGGATAACTGCTGCTTTACTTTATCGGAAAATGTTGATTGTTGATGCCAAAATTAATCCATTCACAATAGGACGTTGATATGTTACTAGTTTCCAAATTGACGCAATTATCTACACCTGAATTCAAATTTGAAATGTCTTCAGTAAGATTTTCTGCACTTTGGTCGCTGTTAACCGTTATTTTTTACAATAAAACATTTTTTATTGCTGCTATTGGTTTGGTTGAAGATTGGAATCTTGAAAGTTCATTTTTAATTATTGGATTGACAGTCTTTTTATTTGCCCTGAATTTTATTCTATTTTTGCTATTAATTATTCCTTGGGCATTTCGGGCGATATTTATCGGGATCTTTATCTGTGCAGCTATAGCTCAATATTTTATGTTGGCTTATGGAATTTTGATTCACCAGACTATGGTACAAAATCTGGTGGAATCCGATACGGCTGAAATATCCGGTTTATTGTCTACCAACTTATTAATTGAATTTCTTCTGTTGGGTGTCATTCCATCATTAGTCATTTTGCGAACGTCTATTGTTTATAAAAGTATCGGCTCGGAAATCTGGCTTAGAGTTCGTTACATCGCCCTTGGCATATTGGTACTCTTAAGCACATTGTTACTGAACACGGCCGGTTTTTCTTCTTTCTTTCGCGAACATAAAAATGTTCGTCAAATGGCCAATCCACTGAACTTTATTTACGCAAGTGCCAGCTATTTTTCAAGGAATACCGCGCCAGTTGTTATTCAACCTTTGGGTAAGGACGCTCATTTAACGCCACTGGGTAATAGTTTGCGCAAATCTTTGTTAGTTGTGTTGGTGGTAGGTGAGACGGCGAGAGCAGACCATTTTTCAATCAACGGATATTCACGACCCACTACACCTTTAATGGCTAGCGAAAATATTATTAATTTTTCATCAGTTGTTTCTTGTGGTACTGAAACTGCTGTATCTGTGCCTTGTATGATGTCATTACTCACAAGAAAAGGTTATTCAAACGAGAGGGCCAAGCGCCAGGAATCTGTTTTGGATATATTAAGTCATGCCGGAATTGGTGTTTTTTGGCGTGATAATAATTCCAGCTGTAAAGGTGCATGCGACCGTCTTGCTTATGAAAATATCCAAAAATGGAAGTTGCCGGAATTGTGTAACGACCGTGAATGTTTTGATAAAGCATTATTATTTGAATTGGATAAAAAGTTAATTGCGATGCAATCATCGTCTGGTCATAAATTAATTGTATTGCATCAAAAGGGTAGTCATGGGCCGGATTATTATCATCGTTATCCTGAAGCTGAAGAATTTTTTCAGCCGGTATGTAAAACCAACGAGTTGCAAGATTGTTCCAGTGAAGAAATTATTAACGCTTTTGATAATACTATTCGCTATACCGATCAGTTTTTGGCGGCGACTATTAATTGGTTAAAGCTTAGAGAACCAGATTACGACACCGCAATGGTTTATCTTTCTGATCATGGTGAATCTTTAGGTGAGGATCATCTTTATTTACATGGTATGCCTTATCTGATAGCACCGGATGTGCAGAAAAAAGTCCCTTTTTTAGTTTGGTTATCACCTGGATTTGAGCGTGATAACTATATCAATCGACAATGTTTACGCGATTTATCGTCACAGGATTTTTCTCAGGACAACTTATCACATACCTTGATGGGACTTATGAATGTATTTAGTCAGGTTTACAACAACCAATTGGATATAGTGGCAACTTGTCGTCATTAATTGTTACTCTTGTTATTACCAAGGTGATCTTTTTCATAGCTTCTACCTTGTAGTGTATGGGGTTGTATAGCTAATCTTGTACAAGTAACAGTTAACACGAAACAACAATTGAATTGGATTCAATTGAAAAAAATATTAGGCTTATATAACTGAGCGGTATCTGAATTAACTTTCAGTCAATTAGCTGGCAGGCGCATAGCCTATTGGGAAGAATAGCCACAAAATGATTTGCAGATTATGAAGATAATGATCAAAGCCACCAATTGGCACGCTGATCGCGAAGCCTTAATGAAAATCCGCGAAAAGGTTTTTATCCAGGAACAAAACGTCAGCCTTGCTGATGAGTGGGATGATAAAGATGAAGTTGCAGCACATTTTTTAGTCTTGCTTGAAAATGGCGAAGCCATAGCCTGCGCACGCGTGTTGTTGGAAAAAAATCTATTTCATGTAGGCCGTGTTGCTGTACTCGCTCAACACCGCAATCAAAAAATTGGCCGCCAATTGATGCAATCCATTCTGCTCTGGTGTAAGCAACAAAAACCGGATTTCAAAATATACTTACACGCGCAAACCAGCCGCATCACTTTTTATGAATATTTAGGTTTTGTTGCAAAAGGTAATGTGTTTATGGATGCGGGAATAGAGCATATTGAAATGTGGTACAAGCCCTAATTTTTTATTGCGAATATCTTGACCTAGGGCGGGTCAAGACTCGCCATTTCGATTTTGAAAATTTATTTGGTTGAAATTATGTGCTGCATTACGCGGGTCTCGATGTGTCCTACAAATACCTTGAGAAGAAATCGCTAATTCTTGCTTCATATTGATCTTTCGCAAAACTATGAAAGTCAACATGAGCAGCTTGATTGATGATCCAAAGGTTTTTGGGTTCATTGGCAGTTGCGAATAGATTTTTAGTTTCTTCTATTCTAGTATGTTGATCTTCTGAGCCACCTATGATTAACACTGGAGCCTTTAAGGTGGATATAGCGTTGATAGGTTTTAAACTATTGAGTGAAATATTCTGCCGTAATGGAATTTGGTAATAGAGAGTAGGGGCGAGCAAATTGGCGGCAAATGCTCCCAGACGTTGTTCAATCCTATTGATAACTGCTTGATCAATACTGGGATAAACGGCTTCAAGAATTACTGCATCGAGGTTGGCCGGTTTGTTTCCTAATAAAATCGATGCACCACCTAATGAAACACCTATGGCTCCAATTTTCTGGCACTTTTTCGATTTAAGAAAATCAATCGCGGATTTTACGTTGTCTGATTCTTTCAGGCCAAAGGTAATGTCATCGCCGGGTGTTTCGCCATGTGCCTGTAAATCAATAAGCAGCGTTGAATATCCTAACTGATTCAAAAATTCAGCACGATTAACCATGCTTAATTTATTTGAACGAACACCATGCAACAAAAGCACACATTTATTAGAAGTATCAGATTGATGAAACCATCCACTGATTTCATTTATTTGAAGTTGAATAGCATTTAGCTTTGATGGTGGTAAGCCGATTGTTGTATTGGATGATTTCGTTAAATAGCTTCCTATGAAATATAACCCCAGGAAACCTAGCAGCACAATTATAAGGAAATGCAATAACAGTTTTTTAATCATAAAATTCTTGACCTAGGGCGGGTCAAGACCCGCCATTTCGATGTTGAAAATTTATCCAATTGAAATTATGTGCCACACCCCGCGGGTCTTGACCCGCCCTACATTCATTGCTGCGTACAAATTTCCGTCCCGTAATTACC